>NZ_SZWV01000102.1:126827-179890 GCF_005280945.1 Citrobacter sp. wls718 | reverse complement strand
TACGAAAGTACTCTGCCGCTGAGAGGAGTTGTATATGTCCGAAGATATCTTTGATGCCATCATCGTGGGTGCAGGGCTGGCTGGCTCGGTTGCGGCGCTGGTGCTCGCTCGTGAAGGTGCACAGGTGCTGGTTATCGAGCGCGGCAATTCTGCTGGCGCGAAGAATGTCACCGGTGGGCGCATGTATGCGCACAGCCTGGAGCGTATCATCCCTGGCTTTGCTGAGCATGCTCCCATTGAACGCATGATCACCCACGAAAAACTCGCCTTTATGACTGAAAAAGGGGCGATGACGATGGATTATTGCAACGGAGAAGAGGCGGCGGCGTCGCAGGTTTCTTATTCCGTATTGCGCAGTAAATTTGACGCCTGGCTGATGGAGCAGGCTGAAGAGGCGGGCGCCCAGCTGATTACCGGTATCCGCGTGGATAATGTCGTCCAGCGTGATGGCAAGGTCGTGGGTGTGGAGGCCGATGGCGATATTCTTGAAGCAAAAGTGGTGATCCTCGCTGACGGCGTGAATTCTCTTCTGGCAGAAAAGTTGGGTATGGCCAAGCGCGTTGACGCGGCACATGTGGCCGTTGGTGTGAAGGAGCTTATTGAATTGCCGAAATCGGTGATTGAAGACCGCTTTCATCTGCAGGGTAACGAAGGTGCAGCCTGTCTGTTTGCAGGGTCGCCAACTGACGGCCTGATGGGCGGTGGCTTCCTCTATACTAATGAAACCACTGTTTCTTTAGGGCTGGTATGCGGCCTTCATCACCTGAAGGACGCGAAAAAATCGGTCCCGCAAATGCTGGAAGATTTCAAACAGCACCCGGCCGTTGCCCCACTGATTGCTGGTGGCAAGCTGGTGGAATATGCCGCTCACGTAGTGCCGGAAGCCGGGATGAATATGCAGCCGGCACTGGTGGGCGACGGTGTACTGATTGCTGGTGATGCTGCCGGAATGTGTATGAACCTTGGCTTCACCATTCGCGGTATGGATTTGGCTATCTCGGCAGGCGAAGCGGCCGCTAAAACGGTACTTTCAGCCATGAAGCGTGACGACTTTAGCAAGCAAGCGCTTGCCGAATATCACCAACATTTGGACGACGGCCCGATGCGCGATATGCGCATGTATCAGAAGCTGCCTGCGTTCCTCGATAATCCCCGCATGTTTACCGCCTATCCAGAAATGGTAGTGAATATCGCCCGCGACCTGTTTACCGTGGATGGTTCAGCGCCGGTCCCGATGCGTAAAACATTGCTGCGTCATGCGAAGAAAGTGGGCTTCATCAACCTGATGAAGGATGGCCTTAAAGGAGTGACCGTATTATGACTTCTCCCGTCAATGTAGACGTCAAACTGGGCGTCAATAAATTCAATGTCGATGAAGAAAGCCCGCACATCATTCTGAAAACTCAGCCCGATAAACAGGTGCTGGAGGTGCTGATCAAAGCCTGCCCGGCCGGCTTGTACAAAAAACAGGATGACGGCAGCGTGCGCTTTGATTACGCCGGTTGCCTGGAATGCGGCACTTGTCGAATTCTCGGACTCGATACGGCGCTGGAGAAATGGGAATACCCACGCGGCACCTTTGGTGTGGAGTTCCGCTACGGCTAAACCTGGTGCCGGATGGCGGCTTCGCCTTATCCGGCCTACAGGCACAGTACGTAGGCCTGATAAGCGCAGCGCCATCAGGCATTAAGTTAAATAAAACAGGACATCACCATGCAGCAGCCCAGGAACTTTGATGACATCAAATTCACCTCCATTCACCGGCGAATAATGCTGTGGGGAAGCGGTGGACCGTTTCTGGATGGCTATGTGCTGGTGATGATTGGCGTTGCACTGGAGCAGCTCACACCGGCATTGAAGCTGGATGCGGAGTGGATTGGTCTGTTAGGTGCCGGGACGCTGGCCGGGCTGTTTGTCGGCACGTCGCTGTTTGGCTACATCTCCGATAAAGTCGGGCGGCGCAAAATGTTCATCATCGATATCATCGCCATTGGCGTGATATCGGCGGCGACGATGTTTGTTTCTTCTCCCGTAGAGCTGCTGGTGATGCGGGTGTTGATCGGGGTGGTCATCGGCGCAGATTATCCGATAGCCACTTCCATGATCACCGAGTTCTCCAATACCCGACAGCGCGCCTTTTCCATCGGTTTTATCGCTGCCATGTGGTATGTCGGTGCGACCTGCGCCGATCTGGTCGGCTACTGGCTGTATGATGTCGAGGGGGGATGGCGCTGGATGTTGGGGAGTGCGGTGATCCCCTGTATTTTGATCCTCATTGGCCGTTTCGATCTTCCCGAGTCACCGCGATGGCTACTGCGTAAAGGGCGGGTAAAAGAGTGTGACGCGATGATGATCAAGCTGTTCGGCGAGCCGGTGGTGTTCGACGAAGAAGCACCGCAGGAAACACGCTTTCTTCAGTTGTTTAATCGCCGCCATTTCCCGTTTGTCTTATTCGTCGCCGCCATCTGGACCTGCCAGGTGATCCCGATGTTCGCTATTTATACCTTTGGTCCGCAGATTGTCGGATTGCTCGGCCTCGGCGTTGGGAAAAGCGCCGCACTGGGCAACGTGGTGATTAGCCTGTGCTTTATGCTGGGCTGTATTCCACCGATGTTCTGGCTCAACAGTGCTGGTCGTAGGCCGCTGTTAATCGGCAGCTTTATTATGATGACGCTGGCGCTGGCCGTGTTAGGGCTGATTCCTGATATGGGTGTCTGGCTGGTGGTGCTGGCGTTTGCCGTGTATGCGTTTTTCTCGGGAGGACCGGGGAACCTTCAGTGGTTGTACCCCAATGAGCTGTTCCCCACCGATATTCGCGCGTCCGCCGTCGGGGTGATCATGTCGCTAAGCCGGGTAGGAACCATTGTGTCTACCTGGGCGCTGCCAGTATTCATCACTAAATACGGGATCAGCCATGTGATGCTGATGGGGGCCGGGATTTCGCTGATTGGCCTGCTGGTTTCCATTGCCTTTGCGCCAGAAACGCGGGGGCTGACGTTGGCTCAGACCAGCCAAATGACGATCCGCAGTAAGCCAGCGTCGAGAGCCAGCCATTAGGAGTGTTCTGTATTTTCCCTGTTACTCAGTCAGTTAGCCTAAACTTAAACGGTATATCACTGAAAATGACTGAAAAGCAGGGAGAACACCATGCAAAAACATATTCTGATCACCTCCATTTTTACCGCAGCAGCGCTGTTCACCGTCGTCGGTTGTTCCTCCAACCAGGCGGTTAAAACAACCGACGGTAAAACCATTGTCACCAACGGCAAGCCGCAGGTGGATGATGATACAGGCCTGGTCTCGTATGAAAATGCGGAAACCGGTAAAACGGAACAAATTAACCGCGATCAAGTGAAAGATATGAGCGAACTCGACAACTAATTCAGTTTTCTCCATTCAGCTACTCAATAATATTGACTTTTAGCCTGCTGATTAACTGACTAAACTCACTGGTATTACAATAATGCAGTGATAGCAGGCTAATCATGATTCTCATCATTTATGCACATCCCTATCCGCAGCACTCGCATGCGAATAAGCGGATGCTTGAGCAGGCAAGGACGCTGGAGGGCGTAGAGGTTCGTTCGCTCTACCAGCTTTATCCCGACTTCAATATCGACATCGCCGCGGAGCAGGACGCGCTTTCACGCGCGAGCCTCATCGTCTGGCAGCATCCCATGCAGTGGTACAGCACACCGCCTCTCCTCAAACTGTGGATGGACAAAGTCCTCGCCCACGGCTGGGCGTATGGTCATGGAGGCACTGCGCTGCGCGGTAAACATTTGTTGTGGGCGGTCACCACCGGCGGCGGTGAAAATCATTTTGATATCGGCTCACACCCAGGTTTTGACGTGCTTTCTCAACCGTTGCAGGCCACGGCGTTATATTGCGGCCTGAAGTGGTTACCGCCGTTTGCGATGCACTGTACGTTCATCTGTGACGACGAAACGCTACAGGCTCAGGCGCGGCATTACAAGCAGCGCTTAATGGAGTGGCAGGAGGCACATCATGGATAGCCACACGCTGATACAGGCGCTGATATATCTTGGCTCAGCGGCGTTGATTGTGCCGATTGCGGTCCGGCTGGGGTTAGGCTCGGTGCTGGGGTATCTCATTGCAGGGTGCATCATCGGCCCGTGGGGCTTAAGGCTGGTGACGGACGCCGAATCTATCCTGCACTTTGCGGAAATCGGTGTGGTGCTGATGCTGTTTGTCATCGGTCTGGAACTCGACCCACAACGTTTGTGGAAGCTGCGGGCCTCGGTGTTTGGCGGCGGTGCGCTGCAAATGGTGGTCTGCGGCGGATTAATTGGTTTGTTCTGTATGTTCCTCGGCCTGCGCTGGCAGGTGGCTGTACTGATTGGCATGACGCTGGCTCTCTCCTCGACGGCTATCGCCATGCAGGCGATGAATGAACGCAACCTGATGGTGTCGCAAATGGGCCGCAGTGCGTTTGCCGTACTGTTGTTCCAGGATATTGCCGCCATTCCGCTGGTTGCCATGATCCCGCTGCTGGCGGCGAGCGGGGCGTCAACCACGCTCGGAGCGTTTGCGCTGTCGGCGCTGAAAGTGGCCGGTGCACTGGCGTTGGTGGTGGTACTGGGTCGTTATGTCACACGACCGGCCCTGCGTTTTGTCGCGCGCTCCGGACTGCGGGAGGTGTTCAGCGCCGTCGCCCTGTTCCTGGTTTTTGGATTCGGTTTATTGCTGGAAGAGGTGGGCCTTTCGATGGCGATGGGCGCATTCCTGGCGGGCGTTTTGCTGGCAAGCTCGGAGTATCGTCATGCGCTGGAAAGTGATATCGAACCGTTTAAAGGGTTGTTGCTGGGGCTGTTTTTCATCGGCGTCGGGATGTCTATCGACTTCGGCACGCTAATTGATAATCCGCTACGTATTATTATTCTGCTGGCGGGTTTCCTGGCAATCAAAACCATCATGCTGTGGGTGATTGCTAAGCCGTTGCAGGTGCCGAACAAGCAACGTCGCTGGTTTGCCGTATTATTAGGACAAGGGAGTGAGTTTGCCTTCGTGGTGTTTGGTGCGGCGCAAATGGCCAATGTGCTTGATCCTGAATGGGCAAAAGCGCTGACGCTTGCAGTGGCGCTATCGATGGCGGCCACGCCCATTTTGCTGGTTGTCCTGACGCGGCTGGAAAAATCGTCCACCGGTGAAGCGCGTGAGGCGGATGAAATCGATGAGGAGCAACCCCGGGTGATTATCGCCGGGTTTGGTCGATTCGGCCAGATAACCGGTCGCTTGCTGCTGTCGAGCGGGGTGAAGATGGTGGTACTTGATCATGACCCGGACCATATCGAAACGCTGCGCAAATTTGGGATGAAGGTTTTTTATGGCGATGCAACACGGATGGATCTACTGGAGTCTGCGGGGGCCGCGAAAGCGGAGGTGATCATTAATGCCATTGACGATCCGCAAACCAGTCTGCAACTGACCGAAATGGTGAAAGCACATTTCCCGCACTTGCAAATTATTGCCCGGGCGCGCGATGTTGATCATTACATTCGCTTGCGTCAGGCGGGGGTTGAGATGCCTGAGCGTGAAACCTTTGAAGGCGCGTTGAAAACCGGGCGCCTGGCGCTGGAGGGGCTGGGGCTTGGGCGCTATGAAGCACGTGAGCGGGCCGATTTATTCCGTCGTTTCAATACGCTGATGGTTGAGGAAATGGTGAAAGGTGAAAACGACGCGATTTCACGCGCGGCGGTATATAAACGCACCAGCGCCATGTTGAGTGAAATTATTACCGAGGATCGTCAGCATTTGTCTCTGATTCAACGCCATGGCTGGCAAGGCACGGATGAAGGTAAACATACGGGAGACGTCGCAGATGAGCCGGAAGTGAAACCGTCAACATAGGGTAAAAAATGTGATGTTCTGCAAACTTTACTGCTAATTGACTGTTTTTGAACTACTGTAATGCTGGCAGCCCACTAAGAAGTCACGGACTCGCCAGCAGAACAGAAAATTTTCCTGCACATCTTCCTTTGGCTAGTCGACGAAAGAATGCGCTTTCCGTATAGTGGCGACAATTTTTTTGTATCCGGGAATTATTCAATGATCAGTCTGATTGCGGCGTTAGCGGTAGATCGCGTCATCGGTATGGAAAACGCCATGCCGTGGAACCTCCCTGCCGATCTCGCCTGGTTTAAACGTAACACCTTAAATAAGCCGGTTATTATGGGGCGCCATACCTGGGAATCCATCGGCCGACCGTTGCCAGGGCGTAAAAATATCGTCATCAGCAGCAAGCCGGGCACCGACGATCGCGTGCAGTGGGTGAAGTCTATTGATGAGGCGATTGCTGCCTGTGGCGATGAACCCGAGATTATGGTGATTGGCGGTGGGCGCGTGTATGAGCAGTTCCTGCCTAAAGCACAGAAGCTGTATCTGACGCATATCGATGCAGAAGTCGAAGGGGATACGCATTTTCCGGACTACGAGCCGGATGACTGGGAATCGGTCTTTAGCGAATTCCACGATGCCGACGCGCAAAACTCACACAGCTATTGCTTCGAAGTTCTGGAACGTCGTTAATCATGTAATTGCCGGATGGCGGCGAAACGCCTTATCAGGCCTACATCCGGCACTGGAGTAGGCCTGATAAGCGTAGCGCCATCAGGCATAAACATTTCAGGCGTTTACCGCCTCACCGGGATCCAGCTTCAGATGGCGATTTGAAGGCTGAGTAAAGTACTGTTTGTCTTCCCAGCGCAGACAGGTGAGATCCCCGCCCCAACAGCAGCCTGTATCCAGCGCGTAAACCCCTTCCGGCGTCCCTTTACCCTCCAGCGAGGCCCAGTGCCCAAAGGCAATGCTATAGGCGTCACTGACCGGGCCTGGGATGGCAAACCACGGTTTCAGTGGAGCGGGCGCGTCTTCCGGCGACTCTTTGCTGTACATATCCAGCTGGCCATTCGGGAAACAGTAACGCATGCGGGTAAAGGCGTTAGTAATAAAACGTAGGCGTGCCAATCCGGTCAGTTCTGGCGTCCAGTTATTTGGCATGTCGCCATACATGGCATCAAGAAAGAACGGGTACGAGTCGCTCGATAGCACGGCTTCGACATCGCGGGCGCAGTCTTTCGCGGTTTGGAGATCCCACTGTGGTGTAATCCCGGCATGCGCCATCACCAGCTTCTTCTCTTCATCAACCTGTAACAGCGGTTGGCGACGTAGCCAGTTCAGCAGAGAATCCGCATCCGGGGCATCGAGTAGCGGCGTGAGCCGGTCTTTGGGTTTATTCCGGCTGATGCCTGCAAATACGGCCAGCAGGTGCAAATCGTGATTACCTAAGACTAACCTTACGCTGTCGCCAAGCGATTTGACATAACGCAGTACGTCAAGCGAGCCGGGGCCACGCGCGACCAGGTCGCCTGTGAGCCATAAGGTATCTTTCCCAGGGGCAAAATTGACTTGATGCAGCAATGCGATCAGTTCGTCGTAACAACCGTGAACGTCGCCAATGAGGTATGTTGCCATAGCTATTGTTTTAGTGGATGAGCGTTGGAACGGCGAGCCTGAATACGGGAATGTCGATGGTAAAGGCAACGCCTTTCTCATCGATCATTTCGTAATGACCCTGCATGGTGCCCAGCGGGGTTTCAATCACCGCGCCGCTGGTATATTGGTACTCTTCACCGGGATCAATGTGGGGCTGAACGCCAACCACACCTTCACCCTGAACTTCGGTTTCACGGCCATGACCATTGGTAATCAACCAGTAACGTCCCAACAGTTGCACCGGCGCTCGCCCCAAATTGCGGATGGTTACGGTATAGGCAAAAACGTAACGTTCATCATCAGGTGAGGATTGCGCCTCAATATAGACGCTTTGTACCTGAATACACACTCGGGGCGAATTGATCATGCTTAACTCTCCTTCGATGACGCTTTTTCTGACAGATAGTTAGCCATCCGGCAGTATTGGGCGACAGAGATATTTTCCGCTCGCAGCGCCGGATCAACACCCAGTTCCGTCAGCACTTCAACGCTGAACAGATTACCGAGGCTGTTACGTACCGTTTTACGGCGCTGGTTAAACGCTTCGGTCGTAATGCGGCTCAGGACGCGAACGTCTTTGACCGGGTACGGCATCGTCGCGTGAGGGACCAGGCGTACAACGGCGGAATCAACTTTAGGCGCAGGCGTGAACGCGGATGGCGGTACTTCAAGTACCGGGATCACCTGGCAGTAATATTGTGCCATAACGGTTAGTCGACCATACGCTTTACTGTTTGGCCCTGCAACCAGACGGTTGACCACTTCTTTTTGCAACATGAAATGCATGTCGGCAATGGCATCAGTATAGGTAAAAAGATGGAACATCAGCGGCGTGGAGATGTTGTATGGCAGGTTACCAAATACGCGCAGCGGCTGACCCAGGGTTTGCGACAACTCGCCAAAGTCCATGGTCATGGCATCTTGCTGATAGATAGTCAGCTTCGGCCCTAAAAACGGGTGCGTTTGCAGGCGTGCGGCCAGATCGCGGTCCAGTTCAATGACCGTGAGCTTGTCCAGACGTTCACCTACCGGCTCGGTTAATGCCGCAAGGCCCGGGCCGATTTCGACCATGGCCTGACCCTTTTGCGGGTTGATCGCAGAGACAATACTTTCGATCACAAACTGATCGTTGAGGAAGTTTTGCCCGAAACGTTTACGGGCTAAATGGCCCTGATGGACTCGATTATTCATTAGTATTAACAATCATTTTGATGGCGAGGTTAAGCGCCGTAATAAAACTGCCGACATCTGCTTGCCCACGACCCGCAAGTTCGAGTGCGGTGCCGTGATCAACGGATGTGCGAATAAAGGGCAGGCCCAGTGTGATATTCACACCGCGACCAAATCCCTGGTATTTTAGCACGGGGAGACCCTGATCGTGGTACATTGCCAGCACGGCATCCGCGCTATCGAGATATTTAGGTTGAAACAGAGTATCTGCGGGCAGTGGACCGCGTAATTTCATTCCCTGACCACGCATTTCATCCAGTACTGGAATGAGCGTATCGATCTCTTCCGTCCCCATATGACCGCCTTCCCCCGCATGTGGGTTCAGGCCGCAGACCAAAATCTGCGGATCGTTCAGGCCAAACTTGGTGCGTAAATCATGGTGCAGAATGCCGATCACTTCCCGCAGTAGTGTGGGCGTAATGGCATCGGCAACGTCTCTGAGCGGCAGGTGCGTGGTTGCCAGGGCAACGCGCAGCTCCTCGGTCGCCAGCATCATCACGACTTTTTTCGCCTGCGAGCGTTCTTCAAAGTACTCAGTGTGTCCGGTAAACGGCACGCCGGCATCGTTGATCACGCCCTTGTGAACCGGGCCAGTAATCAGCGCGGCGAATTCACCGTGTAAGCAACCGTCGCATGCGCGAGCCAGCGTATCAACCACATACGGTCCATTCTCTACCGCCAGTTGCCCCGCAATGACAGGGGCCCGCAGCGCAATCGGTAACAGCGTCAATGTGCCCGCTGCTTGTGGTTTGGCTGGGATATCAGGAGAGTAGGGGAGGAGCGAAAGCGGTAAACCGAGCATAGCTGCTCGGTTCGAAAGTAATGCGGCATCGGCGCAGACGACGAGTTCAACCGGCCACTCACGCTGCGCAAGCTGGACCACCAGGTCCGGACCAATCCCGGCGGGTTCGCCGGGAGTGATGACAACGCGTTGAGTACGGACCATTAGTTGCTCAGAATTTTAACGTACGCGCTGGCACGCTGTTCTTGCATCCAGGTCGCCGCTTCTTCTGAGAACTTACGGTTCATCAGCATGCGGTAGGCTCTGTCTTTCTGCGCGGCGTCAGTTTTATCAACGTTACGCGTGTCCAGCAGTTCGATCAGGTGCCAGCCAAAAGAGGAGTGCACCGGAGCGCTAATCTGACCTTTGTTCAGTCGGGTCAGCGCATCGCGGAAGGCCGGATCGAAAATATCCGCTGCCGCCCAACCCAGATCGCCGCCCTGGTTTGCAGAGCCAGGATCCTGAGAGAACTCTTTAGCCGCGGCGGCAAAGGTCGTTTTACCGCTCTTAATATCAGCCGCGATTTGCTCCAGTTTCAGACGCGCCTGCTGATCGGTCATGATCGGAGACGGTTTCAGCAGGATATGGCGGGCATGAACTTCCGTTACGGAGATGCTCTGGCTCTGGCCACGCATATCGTTGACTTTCAGAATGTGGAAGCCGACACCTGAACGAATCGGGCCGATGATATCGCCTTTTTTCGCAGTGCTTAGTGCCTGTGCAAAGATGCCTGGCAGTTCCTGAATACGTCCCCATCCCATCTGGCCGCCTTTCAGCGCCTGCTGGTCTGCGGAATAGGTGATCGCCAGTTTACCGAAATCGCTACCGTTACGTGCTTCTTCGACGACAGCACGCGCCTGGCTTTCTGCTTCATTAACCTGGTCGGAGGATGGGTTTTCCGGTAACGGAATCAGAATGTGGCTCAGGTTCAGCTCAGTGCTGGCATCATTTTGATTGCCAACCTGCTGAGCCAGAGCATCCACTTCCTGCGGCAGAATGGTGACGCGACGGCGAACTTCATTGTTACGCACTTCAGAGATGGTCATCTCTTTACGGATCTGGTTACGATAGGTCGAATAGCTCAGACCATCGTGGGCCAGACGACTGCGCATCTGGTCCAGTGTCATATTGTTCTGCTTAGCGATGTTGGCGATGGCCTGATCCAACTGCTCATCAGTGATTTTCACCCCCATCTTCTGACCCATCTGCAGAACGATTTGATCCATGATCAAACGTTCGAGGATCTGATGGCGCAGCGTTGCGTCGTCGGGTAATTGCTGACCCGCCTGACCCGCATTAAGTTTTACTGACTGCATTAAGCCATCAACGTCGCTTTCCAGAACGACGCCGTTATTGACGACGGCTGCGACTTTATCGACTACCTGTGGGGCAGCGAAACTGGTATTCGCGACCATGGCGAAACCGAGAAGCAGCGTTTTCCAGTTCTTCATACTTTTTCCATTATTAATTAACCGCAATGCGGATTACGTTTTAAATCAATCAGATCATAAAGCGCTTTGATACGGCAAAATGTTCGAACGCAACATTTGGTTGGTGCCGAGACCATAGTTAGAGCTCAGACCGCGCAGTTCGATGTTAAAGCCGATCGTGTTGTCATAAATCGCGTGTTTTTGCGTATCATCCCAACCGTTCAGCTTACGCTCGTAGCCAAAGCGAATGGCATAACAGCAGGAGTTGTACTGTACGCCCAGCATGGAGTCTGCTGCTTTGTTCACATTGGTATCGAAGTAGTACGCCCCGACAATTGACCAACGGTCAGCAATCGGCAGGCTGGCCACTGCACCTACCTGAGAAATCCCGTTCTTATACTGATCTGCCGTAGAGTAGTACGACGGCAGGGTAGCTTGAATATATTCCGAGCTGGCATAACGGTAGTTCAACTGCAGCATACGGTTTTCGTCGCGACGGTATTCGATGCTGCTGCTGCTGGTGGCGACACTATCCAGACGGGTATCGTACTGGATCCCGCTGCGTAAACCCCAGCGATCGGAGATACGCCAGTAGGTATCGCCTGCCCATACCAGTGAGCCGGTTTGGTCATCATTCTCCCATTTAATGTTGTCATCGCCGGTGCGAGACTCGGTGAAATAGTAGATTTGACCCACAGAAATGTTAAAACGTTCAACGGCAGCGTCATCATATACGCGAGATGTGACCCCGGTCGTCACCTGGTTGGCAGAGGCGATACGGTCAAGACCACCATAGGTGCGGTCGCGGAACAGGCCGCTGTAGTCAGCTTGCAGCAGAGAGGAGTCATAGTTATAGATATGGCTTTGGTCGCGATACGGCACGTACAAATACTGCGCACGCGGCTCCAGTGTCTGGGTATAGCCAGGTGCCAGCATTTGCATATCGCGTTCAAAGACCATCTTGCCGTCGATTTTGAACTGCGGTATCACGCGATCGGCTGACTCATCCAGCTTGTTCACATTTGCAGGATTATTATTGTACCAATCCACATTTGTCTGCTGGTAGTGCGTCGCCAGCAGCTTCGCTTCAGTGTTGATGCTTCCCCAATTGTTCGATAGCGGCAGATTGATGGTCGGCTCAAGGTGAACGCGCGTCGCTTCCGGCATGTTGTCATTCGTATTGACGAGATGTACTGCCTGCCCATAAATTCGGGTATCGAACGGTCCGACGTCATTCTGATAGTAGTTGACGTCTAACTGTGGTTGCGCAGAGTAACTGTTGCTATTTGCCGCATCAAAGACCTGGAACTGCTTAGTCGATATTGTCGCATCAAAGTTTTGCACCGCATAGCCGACGCTGAATTTCTGCGTGGCGTAGCCGTCGGTGCTGGACCCGTATTTATTATCAAAATCATTAAAGTAGCTGGTGTCGCTAACCTTGGTGTAGTCGACATTGAAGCGCCATACCTGGTCCATCACACCAGCGTGTTGCCAGTAGAACAACCAGCGGCGTGAGTTGTCATCTTTCGGATGTTCATCGTCGTAGACTTTATCGGAGTTCAAATAGTCGAACTCCATCAAACCGGTGCCGGCCTGGCTGAGGTAGCGGAATTCGTTCTCCCACATCACGCCGCCACGACGGTGCATGTAATGCGGCGTGATGGTGGCGTCCATATTGGGCGCGATGTTCCAGTAATACGGCAGGTAGAACTCAAAATAGTTATTGCTGGAGTATTTTGCGTTCGGGATTAAGAAACCGGAGCGGCGTTTATCGCCGACGGGCAGCTGCATATACGGGCTGTAAAAGACCGGAACCGGACCCAGTTTAAAGCGGGCGTTCCAGATTTCCGCGACCTGTTCTTCGCGATCGTGGATCACTTCGCTACCGACAACGCTCCAGGTATTGGAACCCGGTAGACAGGAAGTGAAGCTCCCGTTTTCCAGAATGGTGTAGCGGTTTTCACCCCGCTGTTTCATCAGGTCGGCTTTACCGCGTCCCTGACGACCGACCATCTGATAGTCACCTTCCCAGATGTTGGTATCTTTGGTATTCAGATTCGACCAACCCTTCGGCCCCTTCAGAATGACCTGATTGTCATCATAATGGACGTTACCCAGCGCATCGACGGTACGGACCGGCTCCGGCAGACCCTCGGCCTGCTTCTGGTGCAACTGCACTTCGTCAGCCTGCAGGCGGCTGTTACCCTGTGCGATATCCACGTTGCCAGTAAACACGGCGTCATCCGGGTAATTCCCTTTCGCGTGATCGGCATTGATGGTAACAGGTAATTCATTGGTCTCGCCCTGCACCAGAGGACGGTTATAGCTTGGCACGCCCAACATGCACTGTGAGGCGAGATCGGCTGCCAGACCCTGTTGACTATAAAGGGCGCTGGCAATCATGGTGGCCAGAAGAGTGGGAATACGTTTTTTCATACGTTGTATTTATTGTTCCATCATCAGTAGCGTCGCGCGTGACAAACGGTCACAGCCTAACTTATCTCATCTTCACTGCGCTAGTGTTAATCCTGCCCATTTAGGCATCCGTGGTGTTAGGCACGGCATTGAATGACAGGTATGATAATGCAAATTATAGGCGATGTCCCACAATTGACCGCTGCCGTAAAACGGTAAAAGCACCTTATATTGTGGTACATAGCCCGGCTGGCAGCGTAAAGATTTGGGGAGTCTATGCAGTATTGGGGAAAGATTATTGGTGTCGCCGTGGCCTTAATGATGGGCGGCGGCTTCTGGGGCGTGGTTTTAGGCCTGCTTGTGGGTCATATGTTCGACAAAGCCCGCATGCGCAAAATGGCGTGGTTTGCCAATCAACGTGAACGTCAGGCGCTGTTTTTTGCCACCACCTTTGAGGTGATGGGACACCTGACCAAATCAAAAGGACGTGTCACGGAAGCCGATATTCATATCGCCAGCCAGCTGATGGACCGGATGAATTTACACGGTGACTCACGAACCGCTGCGCAGCATGCCTTCCGGGTGGGAAAATCAGACAATTACCCATTACGTGAAAAAATGCGCCAGTTTCGCAGCGTCTGTTTTGGCCGCTTCGACCTGATCCGTATGTTTCTGGAGATCCAGATCCAGGCGGCGTTTGCGGACGGGTCGCTGCATCCTAACGAACGTGAAGTGCTGTATGTGATTGCTGAAGAGCTGGGGATCTCGCGCGCGCAATTTGATCAGTATCTGCGCATGATGCAGGGTGGTGCGCAGTTTGGTGGTGGATATCAGCAACAGTCTGGCGGTGGCTGGCAGCAGGCACAGCGTGGCCCGACGCTGGAAGATGCGTGTAATGTGCTGGGTGTTAAAGCGACCGACGATGCCACTACTATTAAGCGCGCTTATCGTAAACTGATGAGCGAGCACCATCCCGACAAGCTGGTCGCGAAAGGACTACCGCCGGAGATGATGGAAATGGCCAAGCAGAAAGCGCAGGAAATTCAAAAGGCTTATGAGTTAATTAAAGAACAGAAAGGCTTCAAGTAAGCGGCAGAATAAGTTGCCGGATGGCGGCTAGCGCCTTATCCGGCCTACGTTGAAGAATGTAGGCCGGGCAAGCGTAGCGCCCCCGGCACAGAGCAGCACAAAATTTAAAAATCTGCCGGGACTTTAAAGGTCATACTATTGCCATACTCGGGATGAGTAATGGTGAGCATCTCGGCATGCAGCAGCAGGCGTGGCGCTAACGCCAGCGCCTCCGGCGGGGCATAGAAGCGGTCACCCAGAATCGGATGCCCTAACGCCAGCATATGCACGCGTAGCTGATGAGAACGCCCGGTAATGGGTTTCAGCACCACCCGCGCGGTATTATCCGCCGCGAATTCCACTACTTCATACTCAGTCTGCGCGGCTTTGCCCGTCTCATAACAGACTTTCTGTTTTGGTCGGTTCGGCCAGTCGCAAATCAGCGGTAAATCCACCAGTCCCTCGGCGGGTGAGGGATGCCCCCACACGCGTGCGACATACTGCTTCTTCGGTTCGCGCTCGCGAAATTGACGCTTTAGCTCGCGCTCTGCCGCTTTGGTCAGCGCCACTACAATCACGCCGCTGGTGGCCATGTCCAGGCGATGCACTGATTCTGCCAGTGGATAGTCGCGTTGAATACGCGTCATCACGCTGTCTTTGTGCTCTTCAAGGCGACCCGGCACGGACAACAAGCCGCTCGGCTTGTTGACCACCATAATGTGTTCATCCTGATACAGGATAACCAGCCAGGGTTCCTGCGGCGGATTGTAGTTTTCCATCCCCATGTATGGCTCCGTTACTGATGCGTCACGACAATCAGGCGTAAGGCATCCAGACGCCAGCCGGCCTGATCCAGGCTTTCCATCACCTGTTGACGGTTGCTTTCAATCGCGGCAAGTTCGTCATCACGGATGTTCGGGTTAACGGCGCGCAGCGCTTCCAGACGCGACAGTTCTGCAGACAGCTTCTCATCCGCTTCTTTACGCGCGGCGTCGATCAGCGCGCGGGCAGATTGCTCAACCTGCGCTTCACCCAACTGCAGAATCGCATGGACATCTTGCTGCACGGCGTTGACCAGCTTGCTACCGGTATGGCGATTAACGGCACTGAGCTGGCGGTTAAAGGTTTCAAACTCCACCTGAGCGGCGAGGTTGTTACCGTTTTTATCCAGCAACATGCGCACCGGCGTCGGTGGCAGGAAGCGGTTGAGCTGCAGTTGCTTCGGTGCCTGCGCTTCGACCACGTACACCAGTTCAACCAGCAGGGTACCAACCGGCAAAGCTTTGTTTTTCAACAGAGATATGGTGCTGCTGCCGGTATCACCAGACAGGATAAGATCCAGACCGTTACGGATCAGCGGATGCTCCCAGGTGATAAACTGGGCGTCTTCACGCGACAGTGCAATATCTCGCTCAAAGGTAATGGTGCAGCCGTCTTCAGGCAACCCCGGAAAATCCGGGACCAGCATATGATCGGACGGCGTCAGCACAATTAAGTTGTCCCCGCGATCGTCCTGATTAATACCGACGATATCAAACAGGTTCATGGCGAAGGCGATCAGGCTGGTGTCGTCATCCTGCTCCTCAATGCTCTCAGCCAGCGCCAGCGCTTTTTCGCCGCCGTTGGAGTGAATCTCGAGTAGACGGTCGCGCCCTTGTTCCAGCTGCGCTTTCAGTGCGTCATGCTGTTCACGGCAGGCTTTGATCAGATCATCAAATCCTTCGTTGTTTTCCGGCTCTGCCAGATAACCAATCAGGTTGTTATAGACCGTATCATAAATCGTACGCCCGGTCGGACAGGTGTGCTCAAACGCATCCAGACCTTCGTGGTACCAGCGTACCAGCACGGACTGGGCGGTTTTTTCCAGGTACGGGACGTGGATCTGAATATCGTGCGCCTGACCAATACGGTCCAGACGTCCAATACGTTGTTCCAGCAGATCCGGGTTAAACGGCAGGTCAAACATCACCAGGTTGCTGGCGAACTGGAAGTTACGGCCTTCAGAACCGATCTCCGAGCACAGCATCACCTGCGCACCGCTGTCCTCTTCGCTAAACCAGGCGGCAGCACGGTCACGTTCGATGATCGACATACCCTCATGGAATACGGCAGCGCGAATGCCTTCACGCTCGCGCAGCACCTGCTCCAGCTGCAACGCGGTGGTCGCTTTCGCACAGATAACCAGTACTTTCTGCGAACGATGACTGGTCAGGTAGCCCATCAACCATTCAACGCGTGGGTCGAAGTTCCACCAGGTGCCGGTATCGCCTTCGAACTCCTGATAAATCTGCTCTGGATAGAGCATGTCGCGGGCGCGCTCTTCTGCGCTTTTACGTGCGCCCATAATGCCGGAGACTTTAATGGCTGTCTGGTATTGGGTCGGCAGCGGCAGCTTAATAGTATGCAGTTCGCGTTTCGGGAAACCTTTCACCCCATTACGGGTGTTACGGAACAGTACGCGGCTGGTGCCATGGCGGTCCATTAGCATGGAAACCAGTTCCTGCCGCGCGCTCTGGGCATCTTCACGATCGCTGTTAGCAGCTTGCAGCAGCGGCTCGATGTCCTGCTCGCCAATTAGATCGCCGAGCATGTTCAGCTCATTGTTGCTCAGTTTATTGCCTGCCAGCAGCATGGCGACGGCATCGGCTACCGGACGGTAATTTTTTTGCTCTTCAACAAACTGCTCGAAATCGTGGAAACGGCTTGGGTCCAGCAGGCGTAAACGCGCAAAGTGACTTTCCATACCCAGCTGTTCCGGCGTTGCGGTCAGCAGCAAGATGCCCGGTACGCGCTCGGCCAGTTGTTCGATCGCCATATACTCGCGGCTTGGCGCATCTTCGCTCCACACCAGGTGATGAGCTTCATCGACCACCAACAGATCCCATTCTGCTTCACACAAATGCTCCAGACGCTGCTTGCTACGACGCGCAAAATCCAGAGAGCAGATGACAAGCTGCTCGGTTTCAAACGGGTTGTAGGCATCGTGCTGCGCTTCGGCATAGCGCTCATCATCAAACAGCGCAAAGCGCAGGTTGAAACGGCGCAGCATTTCGACCAGCCATTGGTGCTGTAACGTCTCAGGGACGATGATCAGCACGCGTTCGGCGGCACCGGACAGCAGTTGCTGATGCAGGATCATCCCGGCTTCAATGGTTTTTCCCAGGCCCACTTCATCTGCCAGCAAAACGCGAGGGGCATGGCGACGACCGACATCATGGGCAATATTAAGCTGGTGGGGGATCAGGCTGGTACGTTGACCGCGCAGACCACTCCACGGCATACGATACTGTTCGCTCTGAAATTTACGCGCACGATAGCGCAGCGCAAAGCGGTCCATACGGTCGATTTGGCCAGCAAACAGACGATCCTGAGGTTTGCTGAACACCAGCTTGCTGTCGAGCAGGACTTCGCGCAGCACGACGCCGGTTTCTTCGGTATCAAGGCGGGTTCCGATATAGGCAAGCAGTCCGTTTTCTTCTTTTACTTCATCGACATGCAATTGCCAGCCTTCATGGCTAGTGATCGTATCACCAGGATTGAACATCACGCGGGTCACAGGGCAGTCACTGCGCGCATACAGACGGTTTTCACCCGTCGATGAGAAAAGTAAGGTGACGGTTCGCGCATCCATGGCGACAACGGTACCAAGTCCCAATTCGCTTTCTGTATCGCTGATCCAGCGTTGACCAAGTGTAAAAGGCATATGTGTTCGGCTCTATATCTTTAATTGCAGGTAATACTCGTCATGTATCGGGTATCCCGAGTTTTCAGAGCATACGACCCCGCTACCAGGCTAATGAATCAGTGGTAGTGGTGTAAAATGGGTCCAGGAATGGAAAGGGCGCTATGGTACTGGATGGCGACGGTTTCGTCACGCGTCAAAATAACCCCAGTTGCCCTGTGAGTAGTGTAGCAAAGTTATCATCAACAAAGGGAAGAATTCCCTCGGCAACCGGCTGTATCTGGCGCGTAAGATAATGCTCATAATCCAGCGCAGAGAGCTGATAATCCACAGGTTCCGGGCCGTTTATCGTCCAGACATATTTTATGGTGCCACGGTTTTGATATTGCGGCGGACGGCCTCGCTTGATGTTCTGTTCATCGGCAAGCCGCGCGGCGCGAACGTGGGGTGGGACATTACGCTGGTATTCGCTTAACGGGCGGCGCAGGCGCTTACGGTAAACCAGCTGATCGTCCAGTTCACCGGCCATCAGGCTGTCGATGGTTTCCCTGACAAAATCCTGATACGGCTCCTGGCGAAAGACCCGCAAATAGAGTTCCTGCTGGAACCGTTGTGCCAGCGGTGTCCAGTCAGTGCGTACGGTTTCCAGTCCTTTGAAGACCATGCGCTGCTGGTCCCCGTCCTGAATGAGTCCGGCGTAGCGCTTCTTGCTGCCCGTATCCGCGCCGCGAATGGTCGGCATCAAAAAGCGGCGAAAATGGGTTTCAAACTCCAGTTCAAGCGCGCTGGTCAGGTTTTGTTGTTGCAGCGACTGCGCCCACCAGGTGTTGACATGATGGACCAACTCCCGACCAATCCTTGCCGCATCCTCTTCCGCGTGTGCGCCTTTGAGCCAGACAAACGTTGAGTCGGTATCGCCATAGATAACGTCATAACCCTGCGCTTCAATCAGCGCTTTGGTCTGGCGCATGATCGCATGCCCGCGCATGGTGATCGACGAGGCCAGTCTGGGATCGAAAAATCGACATGCCGTGGTGCCTAGCACGCCGTAAAAGGCGTTCATAATGATTTTGAGCGCCTGCGAGAGCGGCTTATTTCCCTGGCGTTTTGCCTCATCTCGCCCGTGCCAGATCTGGGTCACTATTTCCGGTAAGCAGTGTTTTTCGCGCGAAAACCAGGCACCAAGGAATCCTTCAGTGCTGTGTTCAGGATCCGGCTGCGCCATACCTTCGATAAGTCCCACCGGATCGATCAGAAAGGTGCGGATGATCGACGGGTACAGGCTTTTGTAATCCAGAACCAGCACCGAGTCGTACAAACCAGGACGCGAGTCCATCACATAGCCACCGGGGCTGGCATGGGGGGGGACTTCCCCGAGATTTGGCGCAACGTAACCGGCACGGTGCATGCGCGGAAGATAGAGATGACCAAATGCCGCAACCGAGCCACCGTGCCTGTCGACCGGCAGGCCGTTGACCGTTGAGCGCTCCAACAGAAACGGCATGATCTCGGTTTTATGAAAGATGCGCGTGACCAGTTCACAGTCTTTGAGATTATAAGTGGCAAGCGCGGGCTTATCCTGAGCGAATCGGCGGTCAATTTCGTCCATGCGGTCCCAGGGATTATCAATTGATTTCCCTTCACCCAGTAGCTCCTGCGACACCGTTTCCAGCGAAAACGAGGAAAAGTTCCAGAACGCGGATTTGAGGGCCTCAATGCCGTCAATGATCAGGCGGCCTTTGGCTTGGGCGAAAAAAACGCCGTTTTTGAAACCGTGCTCGCGCCATTCCAGTTCGCTGTTGTCACGGCCAAAACGCAGGGGAATTCGGTAACGCTCGGCATGATTTTGCAGGACACGTAAATCGAACTGCACGACGTTCCAGCCGATGATGACATCAGGATCGTGGTGGGCTATCCACGCGTTGAGCTTTTCCAGCAACTGCGGACGGCTCGCCACATATTCAAGTTCAAAATCAAGCTGTGAGGCATCACCGTTGGCCGGGCCGAGCATATAGACAATACGCTGTCCGCAGCCTTCGAGACCAATGCAGTAAAGCTCGCCGTGCCGCGTGGTTTCGATATCCAGCGATAGCCATTTTAAGGGGGGGCGATAGTCCGGGTTTGGCTTCAGCCGCGCGTTGATCAGCGTATCGTTATACCGATCGCCATCCACCCAAACGGGGGAGGTGATAAAGCGCTCCATCAGATAACGTTCTGGCGGACGCACGTCGGCCTCATAGACCGTGACGCTATTTTCGCGTAGCAGCTTCTCAAGACGCATCAACTGGCGATGGGATCGGCAGTACAGCCCCGAAACGGGCTGGCGATGAAAATCTTGCAGGTTAAGCGGAGCCAGCCGAAAACCGTTTTCTGCGCGTAATAGTGAAGTAACGCGGGAAACCTGGCTGGTTGGGATGAAGGCAACTGACTCCTGCGGCGCAAGCGTGACCAGCAATGGCCCGTCGTCCGTTGCCAGCCAGAATGAAACCTCTGTCCCCTGTGGGGTATCCCGCCAGTGCCGGGTTAAAATAAAACCTGCCTGCGCCACGCTGCGTACCCATCAAAAAACCCGGCATGATTATAGCCTGGTTTATCTGGTTGTACTGTTTTTTTATACAGCTTATGACGAATTTGATTCATGAATACGAGGATGAAGATTTGGGTGGATGAATTATTTTATTCGTAGGCTTACTTTTTTAATTTTTTATTACTTATCTGATTTATATATTGCGAGTTGAATTCAAGTCCATTTCCGGATTTTTGTCGATTTTTAGGAATTGTGCTTATTTAATTATGCAACTAATTTCTCGGAAATGGAAAATTATGTTTTTTCTATTTGTGTTTATTACAGGTTGGTGTAAGAATTTTATTCGAAGTGTTCGGGATAGTAGGTTAAATATAATATATTTAACTGGGATTCTATTGTTGAATAAAAACGGATTTCAGTTCGATTTCGTCGGGTTATCTCTCTGTGTTATTTGATTTTTATTTTAATATAATTTTATTTCTAGTGCTAACTGGGATACTTCAAATGTTTATTATATTTCATGTAATTAATATGAGAATGGAGTCTTTATGAATATTTTCTCTAAACAGCAACTTAGCGTCAAGTACAGTAACTATATGTTTGTTAATACATTGCTGGCTAACCCTGCTGTAAAGACCGTGAGTAAATTTATTTTATATAAAACATGGAACGGTCAACTGTGGAATGCTGAAGTTATTGATGATGGCAATGCTTTTTTCCATTGGCAGGGTAGTGATAAAAGCAACGGTCATCGTGATACGGTTATTAATTACGTGGTGAATGGTCAGAAGTGGCAGACTACAATTTCAGATTATGTCTTTTTCCATTGTGTGGAGGGCGATCAAGATAATGGGCATTGTGATACTGTAATTGACTATCTCTGCTCAAATGATTGCGTATATCAAGCTTCCTTTGCTGAATACTTCAGCGAATAATGATACTGGAGCGCGTAGTTTATCTACGCGCTTATAAAGAAGATTATTGTCCGTAGTAGGCTTTAGCACCGTGCTTACGCAGATAATGCTTGTCCAGCAGCGTTTGCTGCATATCCGGTAGCTGCGGTGCGAGCTGGCGGCAGAAGATCCCCATATAGGCAACCTCTTCCAGCACAATCGCGTTATGAACGGCATCTTCGGCGTTTTTACCCCATGCAAACGGGCCGTGAGAATGTACCAGTACGCCTGGCATTTGTGCCGCATCAATACCTTGTTTTTCAAAGGATTCAACGATCACATTCCCGGTTTCCCACTCGTATTCACCGTTAATTTCTGCATCGGTCATTTTTCGCGTGCAGGGAATAGCGCCGTAGAAATAGTCTGCGTGGGTCGTTCCTGTGGCTGGAATCGACTGACCCGCCTGTGCCCAGATCGTCGCGTGACGTGAATGGGTGTGGACAATACCACCAATGCTCGGGAAAGCCTGATACAGCAGACGGTGAGTGGGCGTATCGGAAGACGGTTTTTTTTGCCCCTCCACCACTTCACCGGTGGCAATACTGACCACTACCATATCGTCCGCGGTCATTACGCTGTAATCAACACCGGAAGGTTTGATCACGAATACGCCATGTTCACGGTCGACGGCGCTGACATTCCCCCAGGTGAGGGTCACCAGGTTGTGCTTTGGCAGCGCCAGATTCGCTTCCAGGACCTGACGTTTAAGATCTTCTAGCATGTTAACTCCTGAATGCTGGATGGCGTTACGCTTATCCGGCCTACGGTGATTTGTAGGCCGGTAAATGAAATGCCACCGGGCAATCCGTTTCGATAATTAACGTTTGAACCCGTAGTACACTTCGTTCCAGCGCAGCGCGTCCTTAAAGGCCGGCAGGCGGGTATCGTTGTCGATCACCGCGATCTCGATATCGTGCATTTCAGCGAACTGACGCATGTCATTCAGATCCAGCGCATGGCTGAAGACGGTGTGGTGTGCGCCACCGGCCAGGATCCAGGCTTCAGACGCGGTAGGCAGATCCGGCTGGGCTTTCCACAGCGCGTTCGCCACCGGCAGTTTCGGCAGGTCGTGCGGGGTTTGTACTGTATCAATGCAGTTGACCAGCAGACGATAGCGATCGCCGAGATCGATCAGGCTGGCAACCACGGCCGGGCCGGTTTTTGTGTTGAAGATCAGACGAGCAGGGTCGTCTTTACCGCCAATGCCCAGGTGCTGCACGTCGAGGATCGGTTTTTCTTCTACGGCAATCGACGGGCACACTTCCAGCATGTGCGAGCCGAGCACCAGATCGTTGCCCTTCTCGAAGTGGTAGGTGTAATCCTCCATAAATGAGGTGCCGCCCTGCAGGCCGGTTGACATCACCTTCATGATGCGAAGCAGCGCGGCAGTTTTCCAGTCACCTTCGCCTGCAAAGCCGTAGCCTTGCTGCATCAGACGCTGTACGGCCAGACCCGGAAGTTGTTTCAGGCCGTGCAAATCTTCAAACGTGGTGGTAAAGGCATTGAATCCACCCTGTTCGAGGAAACGCTTCATGCCCAGTTCAATACGGGCGGCTTCCAGCACGTTCTGACGCTTGTCACCGTGGATTTGCGTTGCTGCCGTCATGGTGTAGGTGCTTTCATATTCGTCGATCAGCGCGTTGATCTCACCATCGCTAATCGCGTTCACTACCTGTACCAGATCGCCCACGGCCCAGGTGTTCACCGAGAAACCAAATTTGATCTGTGCAGCCACTTTATCGCCGTCAGTGACTGCAACTTCACGCATGTTGTCGCCAAAACGGCATACTTTCAGATGGCGGGTATCCTGTTTGGACACGGCCTGGCGCATCCAGGAACCGATACGCTCGTGCGCTTGCTTATCCTGCCAGTGACCGGTGACCACGGCATGCTGCTGGCGCATACGCGCGCCGATGAAGCCAAACTCACGGCCGCCGTGTGCAGTTTGGTTCAGGTTCATAAAGTCCATATCAATGCTGTCCCACGGTAGGGCGGCGTTGAACTGGGTATGGAACTGCATCAGCGGTTTGTTGAGAATGGTCAGGCCGTTGATCCACATTTTGGCCGGTGAGAAGGTATGCAGCCAGACCACCAGGCCCGCACAACGATCGTCATAGTTGGCATCGCGGCAAATAGACGTGATTTCGTCAGGCGATGTTCCCAGCGGTTTTAACACCAGTTTGCAGGGCAGTTTAGCTTCAGTATTCAGTGCGTTAACAACGTGCTCGGCGTGCTGGGTTACCTGACGCAGGGTTTCTGGGCCATACAGGTGCTGGCTACCAATCACAAACCACACTTCATAGTTATCAAAAATCGTCATTGTCGTGTCCTTAATGTGTCAGGGTTGCCAGATCTACCGGGGCTTTGTGCGCCGGTGCGGCAGTCGGAAGGTATTGTTGTTCGGCGCTTACCGCCCACTGCTGGTAGCGGCGATACAGTTGTTCAAAACGTTGAGCCTGCTCCGGGCGAGGGTGAAGTGTGTTTTCCACGGCACTCGCCATTTTTTGCTGGGCGGCGGGGATATCGGCATGCACGTTTGCGGCAACGGCGGCAAAAATTGCCGCACCAAGCGCGCAGCACTGGTCTGAGGCGACAATCTGCAGCGGACGATTAAGGACGTCACAACAGGCCTGCATGATGACCGGGTTTTTACGTGCGATGCCGCCGAGCGCCATCACGTTATTCACTGCGATGCCTTGTTCGGTAAAGCATTCCATAATGGCGCGTGCGCCAAACGCCGTTGCGGCAATCAATCCACCAAACAGCGCTGGTGCGTCGGTCGCGAGGTTAAGGTCGGTAATGACCCCTTTCAAACGTTGGTTGGCATTGGGTGTACGACGCCCGTTGAACCAGTCGAGTACTACCGGCAGATGGTCCAGAGACGGATTTTTTGCCCATGCTTCGGTTAGCGCAGGCAGCAGCTGTTTTTGGCTGGCTTTAATCTGCGTTTTGAGTTCCGGGTGCTGCGCAGCAAGCTGCTCCAGCGGCCAGCTCAGCACGCGGCTAAACCAGGCATAGATATCGCCGAAGGCGGATTGACCGGCTTCCAGGCCAATAAAGTGCGGCACCACGCTGCCATCAACCTGGCCGCATATGCCTTTTACTGCGCGTTCGCCGACGCTGGCTTTGTCGGCAATCAGAATATCGCAGGTCGAGGTGCCAATGACTTTCACCAACGTGTTTGGCTGTGCGCCCGCGCCGACTGCGCCCATATGGCAGTCGAATGCACCGCCGGAAATGACCACGCTTTCCGGCAGACCCAGGCGCTGCGCCCATTCCGCACAGAGCGTGCCCACTGGCAGGTCTGCGGTGAAAGTATCGGTAAACATCGGGTATTGCAGATGTTGGTTGATGAGGGGGTCGAGTTCATCAAAGAAACTGGCTGGCGGCAGGCCACCCCAGCTTTCATGCCACAGGGATTTGTGACCGGCGCTGCAGCGTCCGCGACGAATATCCTGTGGGCGCGTGGTGTCAGAGAGCAGGGCGGGGATCCAGTCGCACAGCTCAATCCAGGACACGGCAGCCTGCGCGACTGCGTTGTCCTGGCGGGTAACGTGCAGGATTTTCGCCCAGAACCATTCGCTGGAATAAATGCCGCCGATATAGCGGGAATAATCGACCTTTCCAGGCGTATGGCACAGGCGGGTGATTTCTTCGGCTTCTTCGACTGACGTGTGGTCTTTCCACAGGACGAACATCGCGTTCGGGTTCTCGGCGAACTCTTCTCTGAGTGCGAGGACGTTGCCGTTGGCATCAATAGGCGCAGGGGTTGAACCGGTGCTGTCAACGCCAATCCCGACCACTGCCGCACGCTGTTCTGCGCTCAGTTCGCCGAGGACCGTTTTCAGTGCGGCTTCCATGGATTCAATGTAGTCACGCGGGTGATGGCGAAACTGGTTGTTTGGGCCATCGCAATATTGCCCTTCCTGCCAACGTGGGTACCACTCTACGCTGGTGGCAATCTCCTCGCCGGTGGCACATTCCACCGCCAAAGCGCGTACTGAATCACTTCCAAAATCGAGGCCAATTGCAATCGCCATCGTCTTACTCCATCCAAAAATACGGGTATGGATAAACAGTAGATAATGGGGGTAAAAACCGTCAGGCAGGATCCGCTAATCTTATGGACTAAAATGCTGTGGCATCACAAAGTGTGACGCCGTGCAAATATTCAATGTGGACATTTCTGCCGTAGTTATAGACACTTTTGTTAGCCGTTTTTATCGTTGGCGCAGGACATGTTTTTTACAAAATGCTTTTCGCATGCGGGGTTGATGGTCCATCACTGAAACCATAACGGTCTAGAGGGGCGACGGTGACGATATCTTGCATAATATGGACGATTTGTTTCTTATCAGAACACCGGGAGTATTGAAATTATGGCTGAACCGCAAAACGATCCCCTGTTGCCGGGCTACTCGTTTAACGCGCATTTAGTGGCGGGATTAACCCCTATTGAGGCGAACGGGTACCTGGATTTTTTTATCGACAGACCGCTGGGAATGAAGGGCTATATCTTGAACCTGACCATTCGCGGGGAAGGGGTCATCAACAATCAAGGTAAGCAGTTTGTTTGCCGACCGAGTGATATTTTGCTGTTTCCGCCGGGTGAAGTTCACCATTACGGCCGCCATCCCGATGCCAGTGAATGGTACCACCAGTGGGTCTACTTTCGACCTCGCGCCTACTGGCAGGAGTGGCTTACCTGGCCGGCGATTTTTGCACAGACGGGTTTTTTCCGCCCGGATGAAGCGCATCAGCCACACTTCAACGAACTGTTTGGCCAGATAATCAGCGCCGGGCAGCGGGAGGGTCGTTACTCTGAGCTGTTGGCGATCAATTTGCTGGAACAACTGCTGCTCAGACGTATGGAAGCAATTAATGAATCGCTGCATCCCCCCATGGATAACCGCGTGCGTGATGCCTGTCAGTACATCAGCGATCACCTGGCGGACAGCAATTTTGATATTGCCAGCGTCGCGCAGCATGTCTGCCTGTCGCCGTCTCGTTTGTCGCACCTGTTCCGCCAGCAGCTCGGCATCAGCGTACTCAGCTGGCGTGAGGATCAGCGAATCAGCCAGGCGAAGCTCCTGTTGAGCACCACGCGCATGCCGATCGCCACCGTCGGGCGCAACGTCGGGTTTGACGATCAGCTCTATTTCTCCCGCGTTTTCAAAAAATGTACCGGCGCCAGCCCGAGCGAGTTTCGCGCTGGCTGTGAATAAAAAGTGAATGATGTGTCCGAAAAGTTGTCATATTTCGCAAACTATTCATACGAATGATGGCTTGACGAAGTTGAGAAGGGTTATCAGAATCCTTGCTTCGTAAATCTGACGGACACATTATGCAAGCATTGCTGGAACATTTTATTCTCCAGTCCGCCGTATACTCTTTGATAGCCGTACTGCTGGTGGCTTTTCTGGAGTCGCTGGCGCTGGTGGGCTTAATTTTACCCGGTACCGTGCTGATGGCCGGACTGGGTGCGCTGATTGGTAGCGGTGAACTGAATTTCTGGCATGCCTGGCTTGCGGGCATTGTCGGCTGCCTGATGGGTGACTGGATCTCCTTCTGGCTGGGCTGGCGTTTTAAAAAGCCGCTGCATCGCTGGTCTTTTATGAAAAAGAACAAGGCGTTACTGGATAAAACTGAACATGCGCTTCATCAGCACAGCATGTTTACTATTCTGGTAGGTCGTTTTGTTGGTCCGACGCGTCCGCTGGTGCCAATGGTGGCGGGGATGCTTGATCTGCCTGTCGCCAAATTTATAGTGCCTAATATCATTGGCTGTGTACTGTGGCCGCCGTTTTATTTTCTGCCGGGTATCCTGGCGGGCGCGGCAATTGATATTCCCTCAGATGTACAGAGCGGCGATTTCAAATGGCTATTGCTGGCGACCGCACTATTGCTGTGGGTCGGGGGATGGCTGTGCTGGCGGCTATGGCGTAGCGGCAAAGCGGCTGTTGATCGCTTAACCGTTTATTTGCCGCGAGGTCGACTGCTGTATCTGGCGCCGCTTGTTCTCGGGATCGGCGTGGTGGCGCTGGTCGCACTGATCCGCCATCCGCTGATGCCGGTGTATATCGATATCCTGCGCAAAGTGGTGGGCTATTAGGGCTTATTTTGCCGGATGGCGCTGGCGCTAATCCGGCCAACGGGCCGCAAATTGCGCCACTATGCTTTAATACCCAACAGCGCCGAGGCGCTGGCGTGACCGCTCAACAGCTCATCTGTTTTACCTTGCCACGCAATGCGCCCGTCGGCGACTACGATTGAACGTGGCGCAATGCGCGCGGCGTCTTCTACGCTGTGGGACACCATCAGCAGCGTCAGCTGCTTTTCACGACACACGTCGGCCACCAGTGTGAGCATTTCCTGACGCAGGGCGGGGTCGAGTGCGGAGAACGGTTCATCAAGCAGCAACACGGGCTGTTCTCGCACCAGGCAGCGCGCCAGGGCTACACGCTGGCGTTGCCCGCCGGAAAGCTCGCCAGGAAGCCTTTCCAGCAACATGTCGAGTCCCATTTGTTGAGCAATGTGGCGCATTTTCTCCTGCTGCTGCGCGTTCAGTTTCAACCCAGGGTTAAGGCCGAGGGCGATATTCTGTTGCACACTCAGGTGGCTGAACAGATTGTTTTCCTGAAACAGCATGGAGACAGGGCGGCGAGAAGGCGGCGTGCGGGTATGATCCTCACCACCAATCATCATTGTGCCGCTGGCTGGTGCCAGAAAACCGGCAATCAGGTTTAATAGCGTACTTTTCCCGGCGCCGCTGGGTCCCAGCACGGCGATCTGTTCACCGCGCGCGACCGACAGCGTAAAGCGCATGGGTAAATGGTGATACAGCCATGTGATATCAATCAGTTTTAACATGTCGACCCGGTAATTTCTCAATAACAGTAAACAGCGTAAAGCACAGGATCAGCAGCAATAATGCGGTGACTGCACCATCCTGACTGCGATAGGAGCCAATCTGCTGATAGAGGTAAAACGGTAACGTGCGGAAGTCCTCGTTGCCAAACAGGGCTACCACGCCAAAATCGCCAATCGACAGGACGCAGGCGAAGGCCATGGCTTGCGCCAGCGGGCGTTTCAACGCACGCAGCTCAATCACTTTCAACCGCGACCATCCTTCAATGCCTAAAGACTGGCACAACATGCTGTAGCGCGCCGTTATGTCACGCATCGGGTTTTCCAGCACTTTCAGCGCATAAGGGATGGCCATTAGTGCATTGGTAAAAATCACAATGCCGTCGGCAGAGTCCGGCAGTCCAATACTGTTATTGAGCAGCAGGAAGAACCCGGTTGCCAGCACGATGCCCGGCATTGCGAGGATCAGCATGCCGCTCAGTTCCAGCGCCTGACCGGCTAAAACTTGCTGCCGTGCCCGCAGCTCGCGGCTGCTCCACAACAGCATCATGGTGAGAATGACGCACAGCAGGCCTGCCGCCAGCGCAATACGCAGCGAAGTCCACAGGGCTTGCCACAATACAGGCTGCGCGAGAACGTCCAGAATATGACGGTTAACACCATCGACAATCACCGCCAGCAGCGGCGGGAGTAACAGCAGCAGCGCCAGAATAATCAGCAGGGTGTCGGTCACTCGGCTGTGCAGGCGGTCGTCGGGATCGCGCCAGCCTTGTACCAGCGTGGTGCCGGGGGCTATCGCTCGACTCATGCGCTGGCTGAGCAGCACCAGTCCTAAGCAGCAAATCATCTGGATCAGTGCCAGCATGGCGGCGCGGGCGGGATCGTAGTCGAAGCTCAGCGCCTGATAGATAGCCAGCTCGATGGTGGTCGCCTGCGGCCCGCCGCCGAGCGACAGCACGGTAGCAAAACTGGCGAAGCACAGCATAAAGATGAGCGCCGCTACCGGAGGGATCTGGCGGCGCAGCCACGGCCATTCAACGAAGCGGAAGAAATGCCAGCCGCGCATACCTAGCTGCGCGGCGAGCTGCCGCTGTTCGCCGGGAATATTCTCCAGCGACTGCAGCAGTAAACGGCTGGCCATCGGCAGGTTGAAAAAGACGTGTGCCAGCAGAATGCCCTGCAGACCGTACGGTGAAAACGTCCACTCCAGGCCGAGAGCCTGCCAAAGTGAGGCCAGCCAGCCCTGACGACCGTAGACGCTAAGGATGCCAAAGACGGCGACCAGCACCGGCAGGATCAGCGTCATTGCGCACAGGCGCAGCAGCGCTATACGCCCAGGGAAACGGCGACGATAAAGCGCCCGGGCGAGGAAGATTGCCGGGATCACCGACAGCGCAGCGGATAAAAATGCCTGCCAGAAGGAAAAACGCACCACGTGCCACAGGTAGCTGTCCTGCCACAGCGTGAACCAGTCTCCCTGAGGGGCGTTCAGCCACAGCGCCAGAAACGCCGCCAGGGCGACGGCCACTATCAACGTAGCGGCCGAAAGCCCTGGGAGCAGCCAGCCGGGAATTAACGGCTGACGGCGCGTTGCCATGCGTTAATCCATGTCTGACGTTGAGTTGCTACCTGTTGTGGGGTGAATTCCAGCGCGGTGGACGGTTTTTCCAGTTGTGCAATGCCAGGAGGAAGCGTGACCTGGGTTACCGGATACATCCAGTTGCCGGTGGGGATTGCGTTCTGGAACGCCGGAGAAACCATAAATGTCAGGAATTTTTCCGCCAGTTCGGGCTGTTTGCTGGCGGCGGTACGTGCGGCGACCTCCACCTGCAAATAGTGTCCCTCGCTAAAATTGGCGGCGGCGTAGTTATCTTTCTTCTCTTCGATGATGTGATACGCCGGAGAGGTGGTATAGCTCAGCACCAGATCGCTTTCACCTTTCAGGAACAGACCGTAGGCTTCACTCCAGCCCTTGGTGACGGTGACGGTTTTAGCCGCCAGTTTCTGCCAGGCTTCCGGCGCTTTATCGCCGTACACTTTCTGCATCCACAGCAGCAGTCCCAGACCCGGCGTGCTGGTGCGTGGGTCCTGATAAATTACGCGCCATTTCTGGTCGCTTTCGACCAGTTCTTTCAGGCTCTTCGGTGGGTTTTTCAGCTTGTTTTTGTCATACACAAAGGCGAAATAGCCGTAATCAAACGGTACAAAGGTGTCGTTTTTCCAGCCGCCAGGGACGTTGATGGCATCGCTCGCCACGCCGCTTTTGGCAAACAGTTTGGTCTGCATTGCCGCGTCGAGCAGGTTGTTATCCAGTCCGAGCACGACGTCGGCTTTACTGTTTTTTCCTTCCATACGCAGGCGGTTAAGCAGCGAGACGCCATCTTCCAGCGCCACCAGCTTTAGTTCGCAGTTGCAGTCGGCTTCAAAGGCTTTTTTGATGGTTGGGCCGGGGCCCCAGTCGGCGGCGAACGAGTCGTAGGTATAGACGGTCAGAACGGGTTTGGCGAAGGCAGGCGCTGCGCACAGCAGTAAAAGCGGAAGACATTTTTTAAACACTTTGCACCTCATAAAGTAAAACTCTAAATAATTCGAGTTGCAGGAAGGCGGCGACGTAGCGCATCCCCGGGAGCGTACAGGTAGTACGTGACTGGGGTGAGCGAGGAAAGCCAACGCATCTGCAGCTTGAAGTATGACGAGTTAGGTGGCAAAGGACTTGAGCTACAGCCTCAAATCCCTTCGCCGGCATTATCCGGATCAGGTTCGACGGGTATCTCTCAGCCTCATACACTTCATCCTTCACGCTGCCTCTGCGTTGGCTGCGTTTGCTTGCCGCCTTGATGCATCATGAATGATTTTGCGTATGTCTTTTATTGGCACCCCGTTGAGAACGGCGTTAGTGTAATGATTTTGTTGCTATGCGGCAATCAAGAGCCGGATCTACGGGTCCGGCGGTGCAAACCATGCTGATTTAAAATCAAACCAGCCAAGCGTATTCATGCGTAACCCACGCATACTGCGCTGCCCCTGAATGATCAGCCAGTGATGGATCAGCGGTACAATGGCTTTACTGGCAAGCAGTTGCTGACACCATGCTGCGAGGCTCATCTCGCCGGTGCGCCAGCGGGCGGCGTCGCTTTCCCAGTCCAGAGAAAGACAGTTTTGCAGCAGCGGGACTTCGCACAAATGGGCGAACAGCGAGAAGTCCAGCGGTAAGGTAAAGTTGGCGCTGTTGAGCCAGATATCGCTGACGGTCTCGCCTGCGTGCCATTGATCGTAGTCGATCTCCTGAATATTCAGCTGTACCTGATGCTCCGCCAGCAATGTTTTCATGATCTGCGCAATCACCCGATGCTCGATATGATCGCGATAGTAGGTGAGCGTCAGTGTTTCCAGTCCCGCCGGTTTTTCACCGAGTCCTGGCCTGGCATGATGCCAGCGAGGCAGTAATCCGTACGCGGGGAACCAGTGCCGTTGATACTGCTCGTCAGCCTGAAAAATTAAATTCGTCGGCGAGAGTATGCGGCTTACCCATTCGCGCACCTCCTGATTGGCTCCGCGATTGGCGCGGGAATCAAACAGCATGTAATAACACCCTTCCTCCAGCCGGCTTTCGATAGCCTTTTCATCTTCCGTCGGGCCTTTGAGCGTGAGTCCGCCGCCGGGCTCTTCGGCGATGTCCGGTAACACCCACACGTTCACTTCGTCAATCAGCGCCCGGTAACCAAAGTAATCATCAAAAGCGTGAATTTTTAGCTGGTTACTCGTATTGCGGACGACCGCATAGGGACCGGTGCCAATCGGGTGGCTGGAAAAGTTATTCAGCGTTTCCCATTCGCGCGGCAGGACCATGGCGGGGACCTGTCCCAGTAGCCACGGCAGCCAGCGATCAGGTTGCGCCAGATGGATATCCAGCGTCCAGGCCGTGGGGGAGGCAATTTGCGTAATGTGCGAGTACAGCGGCAGGCTGTTGATCCGCCTCAGTGAGGCGATCACATCCTCCATTTCCAGCTCGCGACCATGATGAAAATGGATCCCAGGACGCAGGAAGAAGCGCCAGTGCAGCGGCGAAATTTGTTGCCAGTGGTGGGCAATATCGGCTTCCAGTTCCCCATTTTCCTCATTTACGCGGGTTAAGGCGCTGAAGATTTGCCTGGCGATATGGGTTTCGGAACGGCGTAGCGCCGTACCCGGGAGCAGATTGCGCATCGGGCGATAGTAAAGGACGCGCATGATGTGCCGCCCCTGGCGAAAGCTGCGGCCCAGATGGGAAACCAGCATTTGTCGCACGGCTGTTTTATCGCCGACCAGTTGCACCAGTTGATCAATGCGATCCTGTTCCAGCAGGTCTTCCGCCCGCTGCTGCTGGAGCGCCAGCCCGGTGTAGAGAAAGGTCAGGCGTGAACGTTTGCCGCGACCGACCTCGGCTTCCCACGTTAGCCAGCCGCGTTCCTGCATGGTGTTGAGCAGGGTGCGCATATGGCGGCGCGAGCAACTGAGTAACTCTGCCAACTCGTTCAGCGTGGCGTCTCGCGTTTTGCCGTCGCAGCATTGCCACAGGCGGATAAACTGTTGTTGCAAACGACCAGAAGACATAAAAGGGGAACTCCCACGGAAAACTCAGCAATTTTATTATCCCCATATTAAGCCAATAATGAATTCCGATGAAGCGATGAGACAACGAAGGGGTCATCTATGCGTCAGTTCTATTTAAAGTACTTTACCTCGACAGCGCGTTTGTCCTGGTTGGCTTGCCTGAGTGCGCCGCAGCGCTTAAAGATGCTCGATGAACTGATGCAGTGGGAGTTGCAAGACTGACCTCTGAATTGGGAATTGCAGACATCATGTGTGACTGAGTATTGGTGTTAATCGCCGCGCCAGCAGGTATTATCTGCTGGCTTTTTTCGTTTCCGCTGCGCTTACAAGGAAAGATATGCTCTGGATTATGACCATGGGACGGCGCCTCAACGGCGTGTATGCGGCGTTTATGCTGGTTGCCTTTATGATGGGCGTGGCGGGCGCGTTACAGGCACCCACGCTGAGCCTGTTTCTGAGTCGCGAGGTGGGGGCACAGCCATTTTGGGTTGGGCTGTTTTACACCGTCAATGCGATCGCCGGGATCGCGGTCAGCCTTGGTTTGGCGAAACGATCCGACAGTCGGGGCGATCGGCGTAAGCTGATCATGTTCTGCTGTCTGATGGCGATTGGCAACGCGTTGCTGTTTGCCTTTAACCGCCACTATTTAACGCTGATCACCTGCGGGGTGCTGCTGGCTTCGCTGGCAAATACCGCCATGCCGCAGCTGTTTGCGCTGGCGCGGGAGTATGCCGATAACTCGGCGCGAGAAGTGGTGATGTTCAGCTCGGTGATGCGTGCGCAGCTTTCGCTGGCGTGGGTGATTGGGCCGCCGCTGGCGTTTATGCTGGCGTTAAATTACGGCTTCACGATGATGTTTTCGATTGCTGCCGGGATATTTGCCATTAGCCTGGTGCTGATCGCGCTGATACTGCCGTCGGTGGCGCGGGTCGAGCAGCCTGTCGATGTCCCGCTTGAACAGACCGGCGGCTGGCAGGACAAAAATGTGCGCATGTTGTTTATTGCCTCCACGCTGATGTGGACCTGCAACACCATGTACATTATCGATATGCCGCTGTGGATTAGCCTTGAACTGGGACTACCGGACAAACTGGCCGGGATCCTGATGGGCACCGCCGCCGGGTTGGAAATTCCGGCAATGATTCTGGCGGGTTACTACGTGAAGCGTTTTGGTAAGCGGCGGATGATGATAACCGCCGTGGCGGCAGGCGTGCTGTTTTACCTTGGGCTTATCTTCTTCCACAGCCATACGGCGCTACTGGTCCTGCAGCTGTTTAATGCGGTATTCATCGGGATTGTTGCCGGAATAGGCATGCTGTGGTTTCAGGATCTGATGCCGGGCAGGGCGGGTTCAGCTACCACCTTATTTACAAATAGTATCTCCACGGGGGTGATTCTGGCGGGGGTAATTCAGGGGGCGGTGGCGCAAAGTTATGGGCATTATGCCGTCTACTGGGTGATTGCGGGAATTTCGGTGGTTACGCTGGTGATGACCGGACGAGTGAAGGATGTGTAGTGGGTGTGCCGGATACGCTACGCTTATCCGGCCTACAAATCTTTCCGTAGGCCGGATAAGACGCTTTTGCGTCGTCATCCGGCATGCTTATCCGGCAACAACAAGCACTAGCGCATAAACGCGGGCTGTTTGTTCTCGTAAGTCGAGATCGCGTCTTCGTGCTGCAACGTCAGCCCAATACTGTCGAGACCGTTCAGCATGCAGTGGCGGCGGAAGGTGTCGATTTCAAACGGATACGCTTTATCGCCAGCCTTCACCACCTGTGCCTGCAGATCCACCTCAAAACGGATCCCCGGATTGGCCTGTACCAACGTGAACAGTTCATCCACTTCGTCGTCGCTTAATTTCACCGGCAGCAGTTGGTTATTAAAACTGTTGCCGTAGAAAATGTCGGCGAAGCTTGGGGCGATCACCACTTTGAAACCGTAATCGGTCAGCGCCCACGGCGCATGTTCGCGCGAGGATCCGCAGCCAAAGTTTTCTCGCGCGAGCAGAATCGACGCGCCTTGATATTCCGGGAAATTCAGTACAAATTCCGGATTAGGCTGTTGACCATTCTCATCGAGAAAGCGCCAGTCGTTAAACAGGTGTGCGCCAAAACCGGTACGCGTCACCTTCTGCAAAAACTGTTTGGGAATGATTGCATCCGTATCGACGTTGGCGGCATCCAGGGGGACAACCAGGCCGGTATGCTGGGTAAATTTCTCTGCCATGGTAGTTTCCTTATTTGATGCGGCGAATGTCGGCAAAATGACCGGTAACGGCGGCCGCGGCGGCCATGGCCGGGCTGACTAAGTGCGTACGCCCTCCGCGGCCCTGACGACCTTCAAAGTTACGGTTGCTGGTGGAAGCACAGCGTTCGCCCGGATTCAGACGATCGTTGTTCATCGCCAGGCACATTGAGCAACCCGGTAAGCGCCATTCAAAACCGGCTTCAATGAAAATCTTATCCAGACCTTCTGCTTCAGCCTGGGCTTTAACCGGACCTGAACCCGGTACCACCAGTGCCTGCACGCCCGGCGCGACCTTGCGGCCTTTGGCGATTTCAGCTGCGGCGCGTAAATCTTCAATACGCGAGTTGGTGCAGGAGCCGATAAACACTTTATCAATAGCCACTTCCGTCAACGGAATGCCCGGCTTCAGCCCCATATAGGCCAGCGCTTTTTCCGCTGATGCGCGTTCAACCGGATCGCTAAACGACGCGGGGTCGGGAATGTTATCGTTTACGGAGATTACCTGGCCTGGGTTAGTGCCCCAGGTGACCTGCGGAGCAATCTCTTCTGCCTGCAGGGTGACGGTGGTATCAAACGTCGCCCCGTCGTCGGTTTTCAGCGTTTTCCACCAGGCAACGGCATCGGCAAAATCCTGACCTTTAGGGGCATGCAAACGTCCCTGTACATAGTTGAAGGTGGTTTCATCCGGAGCGACCAGACCCGCTTTGGCCCCCATTTCGATTGCCATGTTACACAGGGTCATACGACCTTCCATGCTCAGGGCGCGGATGGCATCGCCGCAAAACTCAACCACGTGCCCGGTACCGCCTGCGCTACCGGTTTTACCGATAATCGCCAGCACGATATCTTTGGCAGTAATTCCTGTTGCTGCCGTGCCATTAACTTCGATCTTCATGGTTTTGGCGCGCCCTTGCTTCAGGGTTTGCGTGGCCAGCACGTGTTCGACTTCGGAGGTACCGATACCAAACGCCAGCGCTCCGAACGCACCGTGTGTGGCGGTGTGGGAGTCACCGCAGACGATGGTCATACCCGGTAAGGTCACACCTTGCTCGGGTCCCATCACGTGGACGATGCCCTGAAAAGGGTGGTTCAGATCGTACAGTTCGACGCCGAACTCATTGCAGTTTTTGATCAGCTCCTGCATTTGGATGCGCGCCATTTCACCGGAGGCGTTAATGTCTTTGGTTTGCGTCGAGACGTTATGATCCATGGTGGCGAAGGTTTTGCCCGGCTGGCGAACCGGACGGTTATGCGCCCGCAGGCCGTCGAATGCCTGCGGTGAGGTCACTTCGTGCACCAGATGGCGGTCGATATACAGCAGCGGCGTTTCGTCCTGCGCTTCATACACGACGTGCGCATCGAACAACTTTTCATACAACGTTTTAGCCATGATTACACCCCTTCTGCGACGTAGCGAGCAATGATATCGCCCATCTCATCGGTACTGACTGCGGCTGTGCCACGGGCTAAATCACCGGTGCGAATACCTTCTGCTAATGCGCGGTTAACGGCGCTTTCAATGGCTGCTGCTGCATCATTGGCGTCCAGGCTGTAGCGCAGCAACAGCGCCAGTGACAAAATCTGGGCAATCGGGTTGGCAATGTTTTTACCGGCGATATCCGGTGCTGAGCCGCCGGCGGGCTCGTACAGGCCAAAGTCCTGCTCATTCAGGCTGGCAGACGGCAGCATGCCCATGGAGCCGGTGATCATCGCGCATTCATCGGACAGGATGTCACCAAACAGGTTGGAGCACAGCAGCACGTCAAACTGAGACGGATCTTTAATCAACTGCATGGTGGCGTTGTCGATATACATATGCGTCAGGACAACGTCCGGGTATTCATTGGCTATTTCATTGACCACTTCACGCCACAGAATCGAGGTTTGCAGCACGTTGGCTTTATCAATCGACGTCACTTTACAGCGACGCTTGCGGGCAGATTCAAATGCAATGCGCGCAATACGTTCGATCTCGAAACGGTGATAGACCTCGGTATCAAAGGCTTTTTCATGTTGACCGCTACCTTCACGACCTTTTGGCTGACCGAAGTAGATCCCGCCCGTCAGTTCGCGTACGCACAGGATGTCGAAACCGTTGGCGGCAATATCGGCGCGCAGCGGGCAAAAATCTTCCAGCCCCTGGTACAGCTTAGCCGGGCGCAGGTTGCTGAATAATTTGAAGTGTTTACGCAACGGCAACAGGGCACCACGCTCCGGCTGCTGGTTTGGCGGCAGATTTTCCCATTTCGGGCCGCCCACGGAGCCAAACAGAATGGCATCGGCCTGCTCACAGCCGTCAACCGTTGCGGGTGGCAGCGGCTGACCGTGGTTGTCGATGGCAACGCCGCCCACGTCATAGTGGCTGGTGGTAATGCGCATAGCGAAACGGGTGCGAATCGCGTCCAGTACTTTCAGAGCCTGTGCCATCACTTCCGGGCCAATACCGTCACCCGGCAAAACAGCAATATGATAATTCTTCGACATCACACGGTTTCCTTGTTGTTCTCGTTGTTTTGAGCTTTGCGTTGCAATTCTTTTTCGACTTCTTCGGCGCGCCAGATGTTATTCAGTACATGCACCATGGCTTTCGCGGAGGACTCGACAATATCCGTTGCCAGGCCTACGCCGTGGAAGCGACGGCCGTTAAAGTTGGCGACGATATCTACCTGACCCAGCGCATCTTTACCGTGGCCTTTTGCGGTCAGGCTGTATTTCACCAGTTCGATGTCGTAGTCGGTAATACGGTTGATGGCCTGATAAATAGCATCGACCGGGCCGTTACCGTTGGCGGCTTCGGCTTTCACATTCTCGCCACAGGCCAGCTTGACGGAGGCGGTGGCAATATCATTGGAGCCAGACTGCACGCTGAAGTAATCCAGGCGGAAATGTTCGGGTTCTTCTTGCTGTTTGTTAATAAAGGCCAGCGCTTCCAGGTCGTAATCAAATACCTGACCTTTTTTATCCGCCAGCTTCAGGAAGGCGTCGTACAGGTTGTCCAGGCTGTATTCACTCTCTTTATAGCCCATCTCATCCATACGGTGTTTGACCGCAGCACGTCCGGAACGGGACGTCAGGTTCAGTTGCACCTGGTTCAGACCGATGGACTCCGGGGTCATAATTTCGTAGTTTTCACGGTTTTTCAGTACGCCGTCCTGATGAATACCGGAGGAGTGGGCAAAGGCGCCGCTACCGACAATCGCTTTGTTGGCCGGAATCGGCATATTGCAGATTTGGCTGACTAACTGGCTGGTACGCCAGATTTCCTGATGATTAATGCGGGTCTGTACGTTCAGAATATCTTTGCGGACTTTGATCGCCATGATCACTTCTTCCAGCGAGCAGTTACCGGCGCGTTCACCAATCCCGTTCATCGCCCCTTCGACCTGACGCGCACCGGCATGAACAGCGGCCAGCGCGTTACCGACGCCCAGACCTAAATCGTCGTGGGTGTGCACGGAAATGATCGCTTTGTCGATATTCGGCACTCGTTCATACAGGCCGGAAATGATTGCGCCAAATTCGAAGGGCATGGTGTACCCGACGGTATCGGGGATATTAATGGTTTTGGCACCGGCATTAATCGCCGCTTCTACCACGCGAGCCAGATCGGCAATAGGGGTACGGCCGGCGTCTTCGCATGAGAATTCCACGTCATCCGTGTAATTACGCGCACGCTTAACCATATAGACAGCCCGCTCGATAACCTCATCCAGCGTACTACGTAATTTGGTGGCGATATGCATCGGCGAGGTGGCGATAAACGTATGAATGCGGAAAGCCTCAGCCACCTTCAGGGATTCAGCGGCCACATCGATATCTTTTTCCACACAGCGGGCTAAGGCGCAGATGCGGCTGTTTTTAACCTGTCGGGCAATGGTCTGTACCGACTCAAAATCACCTGGCGAAGACACAGGGAAACCGACTTCCATCACGTCAACGCCCATACGCTCGAGAGCCAGAGCAATCTGCAGTTTTTCTTTCACACTCAGGCTTGCCTGTAACGCCTGTTCACCATCGCGTAAGGTGGTATCGAAAATAATGACTTGCTGGCTCATGGTTTAGGTCCTTTGTCTTTTTTGGCGCCTTGCTTCGAGCATAAAAAAACCCGCGCAGCGGCGCGGGTTTTTGTCTTAACTGGAGCTGACGTAATGCTAAATGTCGTTCACCAGTCTACCGCGCAACGAAGATGCGTTTAGTAGTAGTAGACCGTTAAAACGAACAATGTAAGTCATCAATCAGGCTCCAGGCGAATGCGATATGCTTTTAGTGGTACTGGATATGAAAGCTGATGTCAACCCCGCTCCCGGTAAACGTCCGTATTCAGAAGAAAAACACCTCTGCAATCTAAGCGAATTGTGCTGAATTTTTAGAGAAGCATAAAATAAATTAGTGTGCGTTCGTACATACTTTTCATGCTTTGACATATTTGAGCATATTTGTTTGCAACTATTGTGACAGCATGCTGATGAGATGGGGTGTAGATACACTTTTTATCTTTATGATTTATCAGTTTTTATAGTGTCCATGAATGAATACAGGGGGCACGCTTCTCAATGATTGATAAATTAATGTTAACTTTTAATGTATTAATAATATAAACATTTAATCAAATCTTAAATATATATTCACCGTGCGTATGATTGTGTATTCGTCGTGCTTATGGTTATATTGTTCGTGAAATTTAAACATATGAATCATCGTGCAGTGACATCTGCCACACTGCGCTCGCATTGGGTTTCTGTTCATTTAGGTTCGTACCTTTATGTTTTCCTAATTTTAATGTTTTTCCTTTTTCTTATTTTATATGCATGGTAAATCATATTAACGGAGGTTATTTCTTCACTCCGTCTGGGAAAAGGGAGTTTAGAGTGACAGTGGAGTTAAATATGCCAGAAGTGAAAATAATAGATAAACCAAATCCTATAACAATGGGAAAGCCGCAGCTTCGCATGGTTGATCTTAATTTATTAACCGTCTTTGACGCGGTAATGCAGGAACAAAATATTACCCGCGCTGCGCATACTCTGGGGATGTCGCAACCTGCAGTCAGTAATGCTGTGGCGCGTTTGAAAATTATGTTCAATGATGAACTTTTTGTTCGTTATGGCCGAGGGATCCAGCCGACAGCGCGGGCCTTCCAACTCTTTGGCTCCGTCCGTCAGGCATTGCAACTGGTACAGAATGAACTGCCGGGTTCGGGGTTTGAGCCTGCCAGCAGCGAGCGCGTATTCAACCTCTGCGTATGCAGCCCATTGGATAATATTCTGACTTCCTTGATTTATAATCGGGTTGAGCAAGTTGCGCCAAACATTAATGTCGTATTTAAATCTTCACTCAATCAAAATACCGAACATCAATTACGCTATCAGGAGACTGAGTTCGTTATTAGTTATGAAGAGTTCCGTCGCCCTGAATTCACCAGTATTCCCTTGTTCAATGATGAGATGGTGTTAGTCGCGAGCAGAAAACACCCCCGTATTAGTGGCCCATTATTGGAAAACGATGTTTATAATGAACAGCATGCGGTGGTATCTCTCGATCGCTTTGCATCATTTAGCCAACCCTGGTATGACACTGCGGATAAACAATCTTGTGTCGCTTATCAAGGTATGGCGTTAATCAGCGTGTTGAATATTGTTTCGCAAACGCATCTGGTGTCTATTGCACCACGTTGGTTAGCGGAAGAATTCTCTGAGCAGTTAGATCTACAGATATTGCCTTTACCGTTAAAATTGAATAGCCGTACATGCTATCTTTCCTGGCATGAAGCTGCGGGCAGGGATAAAGGCCACCAATGGATGGAAGAATTGTTAGTCTCCGTCTGTAAGCAGTAGTATTCGGCAGAATAAATCGGGCAACACGTCTGGTTTATTCTGCTTTTGGCTTTTTATCTAAGATTTTGTGCTGAACTTGTCTTTCTGCATCTGTCCAAAAGTGTAAAAAAATAGACTAATCGCTGTAAGTCTCCATTTTTAAGCGATTATTTCTCATTTCATTAACGGATGCTGGTTTAAATCTCCATTTATTCTGCGCTTACCTCCTTTATATTCTTATTCATGTGAATTCCCCCTCTTAGGTGTCAATTGCCATGCGTCATCCTCAGCGGTTAATGTGTTGTTAAACCGTTATTCATTATAAGAGTGGAGGCAAGCCATGGAGATGTTGTCTGGAGCCGAGATGGTCGTGCGATCGCTCATCGATCAGGGTGTGAAGCAGGTATTTGGTTATCCTGGGGGCGCGGTCCTCGATATTTATGATGCGCTGCATACGGTCGGGGGAATCGATCATGTGCTAGTCCGTCATGAACAAGCCGCCGTACATATGGCCGATGGTCTGGCGCGTGCCACGGGTGACGTCGGCGTAGTTCTGGTGACCTCCGGGCCGGGCGCAACCAATGCGATTACCGGTATTGCTACGGCGTATATGGATTCCATTCCGCTGGTGATCCTCTCCGGGCAGGTGGCGACGTCGCTGATTGGCTACGATGCCTTTCAGGAGTGCGACATGGTCGGTATCTCTCGTCCGGTGGTGAAGCACAGCTTCCTCGTTAAGCAAACGGAAGATATTCCTCAGGTCCTGAAAAAGGCCTTCTGGCTGGCGGCAAGCGGTCGCCCAGGCCCTGTGGTCGTGGATTTGCCAAAGGATATTCTGAATCCGGCAAAGAAACTGCCGTATAGCTGGCCGGAGTCGGTCAGTATGCGCTCGTATAATCCGACGACAACCGGACATAAGGGGCAAATAAAGCGCGCGCTACAAACGCTGGTCGCGGCTAAAAAACCGGTGGTATATGTTGGCGGTGGTGCGGTCAATGCGGCCTGTCATGAACAACTTGGCCAGATTGCACAAGCGCTTAACCTGCCGGTTGTTTCTTCGTTGATGGGATTGGGCGCGTTTCCGGCCACGCATCGTCAGGCGCTGGGCATGCTGGGGATGCATGGCACCTACGAAGCCAATATGACCATGCATCATTCCGACGTGATCTTTGCCGTTGGTGTTCGCTTTGACGATCGCACAACCAATAACCTGGCAAAATATTGCCCACATGCGACCGTACTGCATATCGACATCGATCCGACCTCTATTTCGAAAACCGTCACTGCGGATATTCCGATTGTCGGCGACGCCCGACTGGTGCTGGATCAGATGCTGGAACTGCTACCGCAGGAGAAATCGCAGCAACCGCTTGATGATAACCGCGACTGGTGGCAGCAGATAGAACAGTGGCGTGCGCGCCAGTGTCTGAAATATGACACGCAAAGTGAGAGCATTAAGCCGCAGGCTGTCATTGAAACCCTCTGGCGTCTGACGAAAGGGGATGCGTATGTAACCTCGGACGTTGGCCAGCACCAGATGTTTGCCGCGCTGTACTACCCGTTTGATAAGCCGCGTCGTTGGATTAACTCCGGTGGCCTCGGCACCATGGGATTCGGTTTACCTGCAGCATTAGGTGTAAAGATGGCGCTACCGAATGAAACGGTGGTGTGCGTCACCGGCGATGGCAGTATTCAGATGAATATCCAGGAGCTGTCGACGGCGTTGCAATATGAGCTGCCGGTGCTGGTACTCAATCTTAACAACCGTTACCTCGGCATGGTTAAACAGTGGCAGGACATGATTTACTCCGGGCGTCACTCGCAGTCTTACATGCAGTCGCTGCCCGACTTTGTACGTCTTGCCGAGGCATATGGTCATATTGGTATCCAGATAAACCATCCGGATGAACTCGAGAGCAAATTGGGTGAGGCGCTGGAACACGTGCGTAACCATCGTCTGGTGTTTGTCGATGTCACCGTTGATGGCAGCGAACATGTCTACCCGATGCAGATTCGCGGAGGCGGTATGGATGAAATGTGGTTAAGCAAAACGGAGAGGACCTGATTATGCGCCGGATATTATCAGTATTACTGGAAAACGAGTCGGGTGCATTGTCACGAGTGATTGGTCTCTTCGCTCAGCGCGGTTACAACATTGAAAGCCTGACCGTCGCACCGACGGACGATCCGACGTTATCGCGAATGACGATCCAGACGGTGGGTGATGAAAAGGTCCTTGAGCAGATCGAAAAGCAGCTGCACAAACTGGTGGATGTCCTGCGCGTAAGCGAGTTGGGACAGGGGGCTCATGTTGAACGAGAGATCATGCTGGTGAAAATTCAGGCCAGCGGTTACGGTCGTGAAGAAGTGGTGCGCAATACGGAAATATTCCGCGGGCAAATCATTGACGTCACGCCGTCCATCTACACCGTACAACTGGCAGGTACCAGCGATAAGCTCGATGCTTTCCTGGCTACATTGCGTGAAGTGGCGAAAATCGTCGAGGTTGCGCGCTCCGGCGTGGTGGGGCTTTCTCGCGGTGATAAAATCATGCGCTAATCATGGCCCAGTTATTAATTCGTGAGCCCAATGCTACCGGTTGGGCTTTTTTTTGAGAAATCAGCGGTAACCAGAGACAAAAGCGGTTGCCGCGGTCATTATTCTGCGCTTAGATGTTAAGAGTTTAACCCATGCCATCTCAAAGGTTATGGTTGGTACATTTTACGCAAGGGGCAATTGTGAAACTGGATGAAATCGCTCGGCTGGCCGGCGTTTCGCGAACGACTGCAAGCTACGTTATTAATGGCAAAGCAAAGCAATATCGCGTAAGCGACAAAACGGTTGAAAAAGTCATGGCGGTGGTGCGCGAGCATAATTACCACCCAAATGCTGTGGCAGCCGGGCTACGTGCTGGACGCACACGTTCTATCGGGCTGGTGATCCCGGATCTGGAGAATACAAGTTATACCCGGATAGCCAACTACCTGGAGCGCCAGGCGCGTCAGCGTGGCTATCAGCTGCTGATTGCCTGCTCTGAAGATCAGCCAGATAACGAAATGCGCTGTATTGAACATCTATTACAACGCCAGGTTGATGCCATTATTGTGTCGACCTCTTTGCCGCCAGAGCATCCGTTTTACCAGCGCTGGGCTAACAGCGCATTCCCGATTGTGGCGTTAGACCGCGCGCTGGATCGTGAACATTTCACCAGCGTTGTCGGGGCCGATCAGGACGATGCAGAAATGCTGGCGGAAGAATTGCGTAAGTTCCCGGCTGATACCGTCCTTTATCTCGGTGCGTTGCCGGAATTATCTGTGAGTTTCCTGCGCGAGCAGGGTTTTCGTACCGCGTGGAAGGACGATCCGCGTGAAGTGAATTTCCTGTATGCCAACAGTTATGAGCGGGAAGCCGCCGCGCAGCTGTTTGATAAATGGCTGGAAACGCACCCGATGCCACAGGCGTTGTTTACCACTTCCTTTGCGCTTTTACAGGGCGTGATGGATGTGACATTACGTCGTGACGGGCAGCTACCGTCTGATTTAGCGATTGCTACCTTTGGCGATCATGAATTGCTCGACTTCCTACAGTGCCCGGTACTGGCGGTGGCGCAACGTCATCGCGACGTTGCAGAGCGCGTACTGGAAATCGTGTTGGCCAGTCTGGATGAGCCGCGTAAGCCAAAACCAGGCTTAACGCGCATCAAGCGTAACCTGTATCGCCGCGGTATTCTCAGTCGGAGTTAAGGTGTTCTGCTGGACGCGCTGGAAGGCGATAACCTTCTGGCGCGGTCATTTATTCAAATATCAGAAATAACCTCATTATATTTAAGAATATTCTTTAGAATTGTCTGAAATTCAATTTCTATATATCGTGATTAAAAACGCAACCCACCATTTTTACGTTATTGATACGTAACGACGCGTTACGATTGTATTATTTTGTTACATGGTTGTAGGGAATTGCCGAATTAACAAACACTTTGCTTCTGTATTGCAGATTTTTCTCGCCTGCCTTGGTCGTACAAGGCATACAGACCGATTAACTGGTACTGTTATCTCGCTGCATATTGTCCTAAAATGCCGCTCGCGTCGCAAACTGACACTTTATATTTTCTCGAGATGATATTGAGTTGTTTTAAACAATGATGAGTTGTTGGATTTTTTTCTTACAAATATTCATGACGTTAATTTGCTTCGTTAGCTGTACGGAATTTGTTCAACGCTGATATTAGCCGTAAACATTGGGTTTTTTGCTCCGCTAAGCGCCGTGACTTGCTTGACAAGGTTTTCCTCCGCTCCGTAAACTCCTTATAAGTGGGATTTTGTGGGACAAAGTGGTAATCGGGGGTGAGACGGGCATGTTCCGGGGAGCGACGTTAGTTAATCTCGACAGTAAAGGGCGCTTATCAGTGCCTACCCGGTATCGGGATCAACTGCTCGAGAGTGCTACCGGTCAAATGGTTTGCACCATTGACATCCATCACCCGTGCCTGCTGCTTTACCCCCTGCCTGAATGGGAAATTATCGAGCAGAAGCTATCTCGTCTGTCCAGCATGAATCCGGTCGAGCGCCGCGTACAGCGCCTGCTGTTGGGGCATGCCAGTGAATGTCAGATGGATAGCGCCGGTCGATTACTGATAGCACCCATTTTGCGGCAACATGCAGGGTTAACAAAAGAAGTGATGCTGGTTGGGCAGTTCAACAAATTTGAGCTGTGGGATGAAACGACCTGGTATCAACAGGTCAAGGAAGATATCGACGCTGAGCAATCTGTTACCGGCGCGCTGTCGGAACGATTGCAGGATTTGTCTCTATAAGATGATGGAAAATTTTAAACATACAACGGTGTTGCTGGATGAGGCCGTAAACGGTCTGAATATTCGTCCGGACGGCATCTACATTGACGGGACATTTGGTCGCGGCGGTCACTCACGACTGATCCTCTCGCAGCTTGGCGAAGAGGGGCGTTTGCTGGCTATCGATCGCGATCCGCAGGCCATTGCGGTGGCTCAGAGCATTAACGATCCCCGCTTCTCCATCATTCATGGACCTTTCTCCGCGCTGGCTGAGTACGTGAGTGAGCGCGGGCTAACCGGTAAGATCGATGGCATCCTTCTCGATCTTGGCGTCTCTTCTCCGCAATTAGACGATGCGGAGCGCGGCTTTTCGTTTATGCGTGACGGTCCGTTGGACATGCGTATGGACCCAACGCGCGGCCAGTCAGCCGCCGAGTGGCTGCAAACGGCAGATGAAGCGGATATTGCCTGGGTGATTAAAACCTTTGGCGAAGAACGCTTTGGCAAACGCATTGCTCGCGCCATTGTCGAGCGTAACCGCGTTGAACCGATGACCCGCACCAAACAACTGGCGGAAGTCATTGCGGCGGCCATGCCGGTAAAAGACAAATTCAAACATCCCGCGACCCGTACCTTCCAGGCGGTGCGCATTTGGGTGAACAGTGAACTGGAGGAGATAGAGCAGGCGCTAAAAAGCTCGCTCAGCGTGCTGGCTCCAGGTGGTCGCCTTTCTGTCATCAGTTTCCACTCGCTTGAAGACCGTATTGTGAAGCGCTTTATGCGCGAACAAAGTCGCGGTCCTCAGGTTCCGGCGGGGATCCCGATGACCGAAGCGCAGATCCAAAAGCTGGGCGGCCGTGAGTTGAGAGCATTAGGCAAGTTGATGCCGGGTGAAGAAGAGGTCGCAGAAAATCCACGTGCCCGTAGTTCAGTTCTGCGCATTGCAGAGAGGACGAACGCATGATCAGCAGAGTGACAGAAGCCCTCAGCAAAGTTAAAGGATCGATAGGAAGTAACGAGCGCCATGCTTTGCCTGGCGTGATCGGTGACGATCTTTTGCGGTTCGGGAAGCTGCCACTCTGCCTGTTCATTTGCATTATTTTGACGGCGGTCACCGTCGTGACGACCGCGCACCATACGCGGTTACTGACCGCGCAGCGTGAACAGTTAGTTCTGGAACGCGATGCACTGGATATCGAATGGCGTAACCTGATCCTCGAAGAGAACGCTCTCGGTGACCATAGCCGTGTTGAACGGATCGCAACGGAAAAGCTGCAGTTGCAGCATGTCGATCCCTCACAAGAAAATATCGTTGTACAAAAATAAGGATAAACGCGACGCATGAAAGCAGCGGCAAAGACGCTCAAACCAAAACGCCAGGAAGAACAAGCCAACTTTATCAGTTGGCGTTTTGCGTTACTGTGCGGCTGTATTTTGCTGGCGCTGTGCTTCCTGCTGGGACGCGTTGCGTGGCTGCAAATTATTGCGCCTGACATGCTGGTGCGTCAGGGCGACATGCGCTCCTTGCGCGTCCAGGAAGTCTCCACGTCACGTGGCATGATTACCGACCGTTCCGGCCGTCCGCTGGCGGTGAGCGTGCCGGTGAAGGCCATCTGGGCCGATCCGAAAGAAGTGCATGATGCGGGTGGCGTAAGCGTTGGCGAACGCTGGCGAGCGCTGTCGACTGCGCTGAACATCCCGCTCGACCAACTGGCTTCTCGCATCAATGCCAACCCGAAAGGGCGTTTTATCTACCTCGCACGCCAGGTCAACCCTGACATGGCCGACTACATCAAAAAACTCAAGCTGCCGGGGATTCATCTGCGCGAAGAATCCCGCCGTTACTATCCTTCCGGGGAAGTGACCGCTCACCTCATCGGTTTTACCAACGTCGACAGCCAGGGCATTGAAGGCGTTGAGAAGAGTTTTGATAAATGGCTCACCGGTCAGCCGGGCGAGCGCGTGGTGCGTAAAGACCGCTATGGCCGCGTGATTGAAGATATTTCTTCAACAGACAGTCAGGCGGCACATAACCTGGCGCTGAGTATTGATGAGCGCTTGCAGGCACTGGTCTATCGCGAACTGAACAACGCCGTCGCGTTTAACAAAGCGGAATCAGGTAGCGCCGTGTTGGTAGATGTCAACACAGGCGAAGTGCTGGCGATGGCGAATAGCCCATCCTACAACCCAAACAATCTCTCCGGTACGCAAAAAGATGTCATGCGTAACCGTACCATCACCGACGTATTTGAACCGGGCTCAACGGTTAAACCGATGGTGGTGATGACGGCACTGCAGCGCGGCGTGGTGCGTGAAAATACCGTGCTGAACACCATTCCCTATCGAATTAATGGCCACGAAATCAAAGACGTGGCGCGTTATAGCGAATTGACCCTGACCGGGGTACTACAGAAGTCGAGTAACGTCGGTGTTTCCAAGCTGGCGTTAGCGATGCCGTCCTCAGCGTTAGTAGATACTTACTCACGTTTTGGGCTGGGAAAAGCGACCAATTTGGGGTTGGTCGGAGAACGCAGTGGCTTATATCCTCAAAAACAACGGTGGTCTGACATAGAGAGGGCCACCTTCTCTTTCGGCTATGGGCTAATGGTAACCCCGTTACAGTTAGCGCGAGTCTACGCAACGATCGGCAGCTATGGCGTTTATCGCCCGCTGTCGATTACCAAAGTTGATCCTCCTGTTCCGGGCGAGCGTATCTTCCCGGAATCTACCGTACGTACCGTCGTTCATATGATGGAAAGCGTGGCGCTGCCCGGCGGCGGCGGCGTGAAGGCGGCGATTAAAGGCTATCGCATCGCCATTAAAACCGGTACGGCGAAAAAAGTAGGGCCGGATGGTCGCTACATCAACAAATACATTGCTTATACCGCAGGCGTTGCGCCTGCGAGTCAGCCGCGCTTCGCGCTGGTGGTTGTTATCAACGATCCGCAGGCGGGTAAATACTACGGTGGCGCCGTTTCCGCGCCGGTCTTCGGTGCCATCATGGGCGGCGTACTGCGCACCATGAACATCGAGCCGGATGCGCTGACAACGAGCGATAAAAGTGATTTTGTGAATAATCAAGGCGAGGCGACAGGTGGCAGATCGTAATTTGCGCGACCTTCTTGCTCCATGGGTGCCGGGTGCACCGGAGCGAGCACTGCGGGAGATGACGCTCGACAGCCGTGTGGCTGCATCGGGCGATCTCTTTGTGGCAGTGGTAGGTCATCAGGCGGACGGGCGTCGATATATCCCGCAGGCGATAGCGCAAGGTGTGGCTGCCATTATTGCAGAGGCAAAAGATGAGGCAACCGACGGTGAAATCCGTGAAATGCACGGCGTACCGGTTATCTATCTGAGCCAGCTTAATGAACGTTTATCAGCACTGGCGGGCCGCTTTTACCACGAGCCTTCTGACACTATGCGTCTGGTGGGGGTCACCGGCACCAACGGGAAAACCACGACCACCCAACTGCTGGCGCAGTGGAGCCAGCTGTTGGGCGAAACCAGCGCCGTAATGGGGACCGTTGGCAATGGCCTGCTGGGCAAAGTGATCCCGACCGAAAATACCACCGGTTCAGCCGTTGACGTCCAGCATGTGCTGGCGGGGCTGGTTGAGCAGGGCGCCACGTTAGGCGCGATGGAAGTGTCATCCCACGGTCTGGTTCAGCATCGCGTGGCAGCGTTGAAGTTTGCCGCGTCGGTATTTACCAACTTAAGCCGTGACCATCTCGACTATCACGGTGATATGGAACATTACGAAGCCGCGAAGTGGCTTCTGTACTCCACGCACCATTGCGGTCAGGCCATCGTCAATGCAGATGATGAAGTCGGCCGTCGCTGGCTGGCAAAATTGCCGGATGCGGTCGCCGTTTCGATGGAAGACCATATTAACCCGAACTGCCACGGTCGTTGGCTGAAAGCGGTTGAGGTGAATTATCACGACAGCGGCGCGACGATCCGCTTTACCTCATCCTGGGGCGACGGTGAAATTGAAAGCCGCCTGATGGGCGCCTTCAACGTCAGCAATCTGCTGCTGGCGCTGGCAACGCTGCTGGCATTAGGGTACCCGTTAGCGGATTTACTGAAAACGGCGGCACGTCTGCAGCCAGTTTGCGGGCGTATGGAAGTGTTCAGTGTGCCGGGCAAAACAACGGTGGTGGTGGATTATGCCCACACGCCGGATGCGCTGGAAAAAGCGCTGCAGGCGGCACGTCTGCACTGCACCGGTAAGCTGTGGTGCGTCTTTGGCTGCGGCGGCGATCGTGACAAAGGCAAGCGTCCGCTGATGGGCGCCATCGCGGAAGAGTTCGCGGATATTGTGGTGGTCACTGATGACAACCCGCGCACTGAAGAGCCGCGCGCCATCATTAACGACATTCTGGCAGGTATGCTGGATGCCGGGCACGCGAAGGTGATGGAAGGTCGTGCTGAAGCGGTCACCAACGCCATTATGCAGGCGAATGAAAACGACGTTGTGCTGGTGGCCGGTAAAGGCCACGAAGATTACCAGATCGTCGGCGCGCATCGCCTCGACCATTCTGACCGCGTGACGGCCGCTCGTTTGCTGGGGGTGATCGCATGATTAGCGTAACGCTCAGCCAGTTGGCGGAGATCCTCGGTGGCGAACTGAAAGGGGGCGATCTGACCCTTGATGCGGTGACCACCGATACGCGTAAAGTCACGCCGGGTTGCCTGTTTGTGGCGCTGAAAGGCGAACGCTTCGATGCCCATGATTTTGCCGAAACGGCGAAGGAGAACGGGGCGGGAGCGCTGCTGGTCAGTCGTCCGCTGGATGTTTCTCTGCCGCAGGTGATTGTGAAGGACACACGCCTGGCGTTTGGCGAGCTGGCGGCGTGGGTGCGCGCTCAGGTTCCGGCCCGTGTGGTGGCACTGACCGGTTCATCCGGTAAAACCTCTGTCAAAGAGATGACAGCCGCGATTCTCAGCCAGTGTGGGAACACGTTATACACTGCGGGCAATCTGAACAACGACATCGGCGTACCAATGACGCTGCTGCGACTGAACAACGATTATGACTATGCGGTGATTGAGCTTGGTGCCAACCACCAGGGCGAGATTGCCTGGACCGTCGGATTAACTCGACCGGAAGCGGCGCTGGTGAATAACCTGGCGGCGGCTCACCTGGAAGGGTTTGGTTCTCTGGCGGGTGTCGCCAAAGCAAAAGGCGAAATCTTTACCGGCCTGGCGGAAAACGGTATCGCCATTATGAATGCCGATAACAACGACTGGCTGAACTGGCAGAGCATTATTGGCGATCGCACCGTCTGGCGCTTCTCGCCGAATGCGGCCAACAGCGACTTTTCTGCTACCAACATTCATGTTACGTCACACGGCACCGAGTTTACGCTGCACACGCCGACGGGCAGCATTGATGTTTTGCTGCCGTTACCGGGGCGTCACAACATTGCCAATGCCCTGGCTGCCACCGCGCTCTCTATGGCGGTTGGCGCGACGCATGAGGCGGTTAAAACCGGCCTGAAAGATTTACACGCAGTGCCGGGACGCCTGTTCCCTATCCCGCTCGCCGAAAATCAGCTGCTGCTGGATGACTCCTATAACGCCAACGTCGGTTCGATGACCGCCGCGGTACAGGTGTTGTCTGAAATGCCGGGCTATCGCGTGCTGGTGGTGGGCGATATGGCAGAACTTGGCGCGGAAAGCGAAGCCTGTCACATACAGGTAGGAGAGGCTGCGAAGGCGGCGGGTATCGACCGCGTATTGAGTACAGGGAAACTGAGTCAGGCAATCAGCGATGCCAGCGGTGTTGGCGAACATTTTGCGGATAAACCCGCGCTGGCCGCGCATCTTAAGACATTGATTGCCGAGCATCAGGTGATGACGATTTTAGTGAAAGGTTCACGTAGTGCCGCTATGGAAGAGGTAGTACGCGCATTACAGGAGAATGCAACATGTTAGTTTGGCTGGCCGAACATTTGGTCAAATATTATTCCGGCTTTAACGTCTTCTCTTATCTGACGTTTCGCGCCATCGTCAGCCTGCTGACCGCGCTGTTCATCTCGTTGTGGATGGGCCCGCGCATGATCGCCCGCCTGCAAAAAATGTCTTTTGGTCAGGTTGTGCGTAACGACGGCCCAGAATCGCATTTCAGCAAGCGCGGTACGCCGACCATGGGCGGCATTATGATCCTCACCGCGATTGTTATCTCCGTTCTGCTGTGGGCCTACCCGTCTAACCCTTACGTCTGGTGCGTACTGGTGGTGCTGGTGGGTTACGGCATTATCGGTTTTGTCGATGACTACCGCAAAGTGGTGCGTAAAGACACCAAAGGCCTGATCGCCCGCTGGAAGTACTTCTGGATGTCGGTGATTGCATTAGGCGTGGCCTTCGCGCTGTATCTGGTGGGCAAAGATACGCCCGCCACGCAGCTGGTCGTGCCGTTCTTTAAAGACGTCATGCCGCAGTTGGGCCTGTTCTACGTTCTGCTGGCCTACTTCGTGATTGTCGGTACCGGCAATGCGGTCAACCTGACCGACGGCCTTGATGGCCTGGCTATTATGCCGACCGTGTTTGTTGCTGCTGGCTTTGCGCTGGTGGCGTGGGCGACCGGGAACATGAACTTTGCCAACTATCTGCATATTCCGTATTTACGCCATGCGGGGGAGTTGGTGATCGTCTGCACGGCGATTGTCGGGGCAGGATTAGGCTTCCTGTGGTTTAACACTTATCCGGCGCAGGTCTTTATGGGCGACGTCGGTTCGCTGGCACTGGGTGGCGCACTGGGCATTATTGCCGTGCTGTTGCGCCAGGAATTCCTGCTGGTGATTATGGGCGGTGTGTTTGTGGTGGAAACCCTGTCGGTGATTCTGCAGGTTGGCTCCTTCAAGCTGCGCGGACAGCGCATCTTCCGTATGGCGCCGATCCACCACCACTATGAATTGAAAGGCTGGCCGGAGCCGCGCGTGATCGTGCGCTTCTGGATTATTTCGCTGATGCTGGTGCTGATTGGCCTGGCAACGCTGAAGGTACGTTAATCATGGCTGATTACCAGGGGAAAAAAATCGTCATTATCGGTCTGGGGCTGACTGGGCTGTCCTGCGTGGATTTTTTCCTCGCGCGTGGCGTTACGCCGCGGGTGATGGATACCCGCACGACGCCACCGGGG
>NZ_SZWV01000102.1:103713-126749 GCF_005280945.1 Citrobacter sp. wls718 | reverse complement strand
GCTGCTGGCCGCCGATCTCATCGTCGCCAGCCCAGGTATTGCCCTGGCGCATCCAGCGCTGAGCGCGGCCGCTGATGCTGGTATTGAAATTGTGGGTGACATTGAGCTGTTCTGTCGCGAAGCGCAGGCACCGATCGTGGCGATTACCGGTTCTAACGGTAAAAGCACCGTCACCACGCTGGTCGGTGAAATGGCGAAAGCGGCCGGGGTGAATGTCGGCGTCGGCGGTAATATTGGTTTGCCTGCGTTGATGCTGCTGGATGCTGAACGCGAGCTGTACGTTCTGGAGCTATCCAGCTTCCAACTGGAAACCACCTCCAGCCTGCAGGCTGTGGCGGCCACTATTCTGAACGTGACTGAAGATCATATGGATCGCTACCCGTTTGGGTTGCAGCAGTACCGTGCAGCGAAACTGCGCGTCTATGAGAACGCGAAAGTGTGTGTGGTTAACGCCGACGATGCGCTGACGATGCCGGTTCGCGGAGCTGATGAACGCTGCGTGAGCTTTGGCATCAATATGGGTGACTATCACCTGAATCGTCAGCAGGGCGAAACCTGGCTGCGCGTGAAGGGCGAAAAAGTGCTGAACGTGAAAGAGATGACGCTTTCCGGTCAGCATAACTATACCAACGCTCTGGCAGCGCTGGCGCTGGCGGATGCTGCGGGCCTGCCGCGGGCATCCAGCCTGAAAGCGCTAACCACCTTTACCGGACTGGCGCATCGTTTTCAGGTTGTGCTGGAACATAACGGCGTACGCTGGATTAACGATTCTAAAGCCACCAACGTCGGCAGTACTGAAGCGGCGCTGAATGGCCTGCACGTTGACGGCACGCTGCATCTGCTGCTGGGCGGGGACGGGAAATCCGCTGATTTTTCTCCGCTCAGTCGTTATCTGGTTGGCGATCGTATTCGTCTTTACTGTTTTGGTCGCGATGGGGCGCAGCTTGCCGCTCTGCGACCAGACGTTGCCGAGCAAACTGAAACCATGGAGCAGGCGATGCGTCTGCTCGCGCCGCGCGTTAAACCGGGCGATATGGTGTTGCTGTCGCCGGCCTGCGCCAGCCTCGACCAGTTTAAAAACTTTGAGCAGCGTGGCGATGTCTTTACCCGCCTGGCGAAGGAGTTGGGTTGATGCGTTTATCTCTCCCTCGTCTGAGAATGCCGCGCATACCGGGATTGGGTGTCCTGGCGTGGATCTTCGCGGCGCTTAAAGGCTGGGTGATGGCGTCGCGTGATAAAGACGCGGACAGCCTGATCATGTATGACCGCATGTTGCTGTGGCTGACGTTTGGTCTGGCAGCGATTGGTTTTGTGATGGTGACATCGGCGTCAATGCCCGTTGGGCAACGTCTGGCGGGCGATCCTTTCCTGTTCGCCAAACGTGATGCGCTGTATATCTTCCTGGCGTTCTGTCTGGCGATGGTCACGCTACGTCTGCCGATGGAATTCTGGCAAAAGTACAGCACCACCATGTTGATCGCCTCGATCATCATGTTGCTGATCGTACTGGTGGTAGGCAGCTCGGTTAACGGGGCATCGCGTTGGATTGCACTGGGCCCGCTGCGTATTCAGCCGGCGGAATTTACCAAGCTGTCGCTGTTCTGTTATCTCGCCAACTACCTGGTACGTAAGGTGGATGAGGTGCGTAACAACCTGCGCGGCTTCTTAAAACCGATGGGCGTGATCCTGGTGCTGGCGGTGCTACTGCTGGCGCAGCCTGACCTCGGTACTGTGGTGGTGCTGTTTGTTACCACGCTGGCGATGCTGTTTCTGGCCGGTGCAAAATTGTGGCAGTTCATCGCCATCATCGGCATGGGGATCTCGGCGGTGGTGCTGCTGATCCTCGCCGAACCGTATCGTATCCGTCGCGTAACCTCTTTCTGGAACCCCTGGGAGGATCCGTTTGGTAGCGGCTACCAGCTGACGCAATCCCTGATGGCCTTTGGTCGTGGTGAGATTTGGGGGCAGGGGCTGGGGAATTCGGTACAAAAACTGGAGTATTTGCCGGAAGCGCACACTGACTTTATCTTCGCCATTATTGGGGAAGAACTGGGTTATATCGGTGTGGTACTGGCACTTTTAATGGTATTCTTCGTCGCTTTTCGCGCGATGTCGATTGGCCGTAAAGCGCTGGAAATTGACCACCGTTTTTCTGGCTTTTTAGCCTGCTCGATTGGGGTTTGGTTTAGTTTTCAGGCGCTGGTTAACGTTGGGGCTGCGGCAGGTATGCTGCCCACGAAAGGTCTGACGCTGCCGCTGATTAGTTATGGTGGTTCAAGTCTGTTGATCATGTCGACGGCCATCATGTTTTTGTTACGTATTGATTATGAAACGCGTCTGGAAAAAGCACAGGCGTTTACACGAGGTGCACGATGAGTGGTCAACCGAAGCGGTTAATGGTGATGGCAGGCGGTACCGGTGGGCATGTGTTCCCGGGACTGGCGGTTGCGCACCATTTAATGGCCCAGGGCTGGCAGGTTCGTTGGCTGGGCACCGCCGATCGTATGGAAGCGGACTTAGTGCCGAAGCATGGCATTGACATTGATTTTATTCGTATCTCCGGTTTGCGTGGCAAGGGCCTCAACGCACTGCTGGCCGCACCCGTGCGTATTTTTAACGCCTGGCGCCAGGCTCGCGCCATCATGAAGCAGTTTAAGCCTGACGTGGTGCTGGGGATGGGCGGTTATGTCTCGGGCCCCGGTGGTCTGGCGGCCTGGTCGTTAGGCATTCCGGTCGTGCTGCACGAGCAGAACGGCATCGCAGGCTTAACCAATAAATGGCTGTCAAAGATTGCCACGACGGTGATGCAGGCATTTCCCGGCGCCTTCCCGGATGCGGAAGTGGTGGGCAACCCGGTACGTACCGATGTGCTGGCGCTGCCATTACCTGAAGAACGCCTGGCTGGACGTGAAGGTCCGGTTCGCGTGCTGGTGGTCGGGGGGTCTCAGGGCGCGCGCGTGCTGAACCAAACGCTGCCGCAGGTTGCTGCAAAGCTTGGCGACGCGGTGACTATCTGGCATCAGAGCGGTAAAGGCGCACAGCAGACCGTGGAACAGGCCTATGTTGATGCCGGACAGCCGCAGCATAAGGTCACCGAATTTATTGATGATATGGCCGCAGCCTATGCGTGGGCAGATGTGGTGGTTTGTCGCTCCGGCGCGCTAACGGTGAGCGAGATCGCAGCAGCGGGCCTGCCAGCGATTTTTGTGCCGTTCCAGCATAAAGACCGACAGCAGTACTGGAATGCGTTGCCGCTGGAAAAAGCGGGCGCCGCCAAAATTTTAGAGCAGCCGCAGTTTACTGTGGATGCCGTCGCCAGCACCCTTGAAGGGTGGTCGCGAGAAACCTTATTAACCATGGCAGAACGTGCTCGTAATGCATCCATACCGAATTCCACCGAATGGGTTGCAAATGCAGTGAGCCGGGCTGCCCGGGCGTAATTGTGGCGATGCCTTTTGCATCGCATGAACTGAGAAGTTAATGGCTAAAGAATGAATACACAACAATTGGCAAAACTGCGTTCCATCGTGCCCGAAATGCGTCGCGTTCGGCACATTCACTTTGTCGGCATCGGTGGTGCTGGTATGGGTGGTATTGCCGAAGTTTTGGCCAATGAAGGGTATCAGATCAGCGGTTCTGACTTAGCGCCGAATCCGGTCACGCAACAGCTGAGTAATCTGGGCGCGACGATTTTCTTCAACCATCGCCCGGAAAACGTGCGTGATGCGAGCGTGGTGGTGGTGTCCAGCGCCATTTCTGCGGATAACCCGGAAATTGTGGCGGCGCATGAAGCGCGTATTCCGGTGATTCGTCGCGCAGAGATGCTGGCTGAGTTAATGCGTTTTCGTCATGGTATCGCCATTGCCGGGACGCACGGTAAAACCACGACCACCGCGATGGTCTCCAGCATTTACGCAGAAGCAGGGCTGGATCCGACGTTTGTCAACGGTGGGCTGGTGAAGGCGGCGGGCGTACATGCGCGCTTAGGCCATAGCCGTTATTTAATTGCGGAAGCGGATGAGAGCGATGCGTCGTTCCTGCATTTGCAGCCGATGGTGGCGATTGTCACCAATATCGAAGCTGACCACATGGATACCTACCAGGGCGACTTCGAAAATTTAAAGCAGACGTTTATTAATTTCCTGCATAACCTGCCGTTTTATGGTCGTGCAGTGATGTGCGTTGACGATCCGGTGATCCGTGAATTGTTACCGCGCGTCGGTCGTCAGACTACAACCTATGGTTTCAGCGATGATGCTGACGTACGCATAGAAGATTACCAGCAGATTGGCCCGCAGGGTCACTTTACGCTGTTGCGTCAGGGGATGGCCGATCTGCGCGTTACGTTAAATGCGCCAGGCCGTCACAATGCGCTGAACGCGGCAGCCGCGGTTGCGGTAGCGACCGAAGAGGGTATTGAGGACGACGCTATTCTGCGCGCGCTGGAAAGTTTCCAGGGTACTGGGCGTCGTTTTGACTTCCTTGGTGAATTCCCGCTGGAGCCCGTCAACGGTAAAGCCGGTAGCGCAATGTTGGTGGATGACTACGGGCATCACCCGACGGAAGTGGATGCCACGATCAAAGCCGCACGTGCGGGCTGGCCGGACAAAAATCTGGTGATGCTGTTCCAGCCGCACCGCTATACGCGTACCCGCGATCTGTACGATGACTTTGCTAACGTCCTGACACAGGTTGACGCGCTGTTGATGCTGGACGTGTATGCCGCAGGTGAAACGCCGATCCCGGGGGCTGACAGCCGTTCGCTGTGCCGTACCATTCGTGGCCGTGGCAAGGTTGACCCGATCCTGGTGTCCGATCCGGCACAGGTGGCTGAAATGCTGGCATCGGTGTTAACGGGTAACGATCTGATTTTGGTGCAGGGCGCTGGAAATATCGGCAAAATCGCGCGTTCCTTAGCTGAAATCAAACTGAAGCCGCAAAACCCGGAGGAAGAGCAACATGGCTGATAAAATCGCGGTCCTGTTGGGCGGAACCTCCGCAGAACGAGAAGTGTCGTTGAATTCAGGCGCAGCGGTGCTAGCCGGTTTACGCGAAGGCGGCGTGGATGCGCACCCGGTTGACCCAAAAGAGGTCGATGTCACGCTTCTGAAATCAATGGGTTTTCAGAAGGTGTTTATTGCACTGCACGGCCGTGGTGGGGAAGATGGTACCTTGCAGGGCATGCTGGAGTTGATAGGCTTGCCCTATACCGGGAGTGGTGTGATGGCTTCCGCTATCTCAATGGATAAACTGCGCAGCAAGCTGCTGTGGCAGGGGGCAGGGCTACCTGTTGCACCATGGGTGGCGTTGACCCGCGCTGAGTTTGAAAAAGGGCTTAGCGATGAAGTGGTTACGCAGATTTCTGCGTTAGGCTTGCCGCTGATTGTGAAGCCAAGCCGCGAAGGCTCCAGCGTTGAGATGTCAAAAGTTGAAGAAGAAAATGCTTTGCAGGCTGCATTAGCATTGGCTTTTCAGCATGATGAAGAAGTACTGATTGAAAAATGGCTGAGTGGCCCGGAATTTACCGTTGCAATACTTGGCGAAGAAATTTTACCGTCAATACGTATCCAACCGGCCGGAACCTTCTATGATTATGAGGCGAAGTATCTGTCTGATGAGACACAATATTTCTGCCCTGCTGGTCTGGAAGTTGAACAAGAGGCTGCTTTACAGGCATTAGTCCTGAAAGCATGGACCGCGCTGGGCTGTAAGGGGTGGGGTCGCATTGACGTCATGCTGGACAGTGATGACCAGTTTTATCTGCTGGAAGCGAATACCTCTCCGGGTATGACCAGCCACAGCCTGGTGCCGATGGCGGCACGTCAGGCGGGTCTGAGCTTCTCGCAGTTGGTGGTACGAATTTTGGAGTTGGCGGACTGATATGTCGCAGGCTGCGCTGAACACGCGAAACGGTGATGATGAAGAAGAAGCTCTCTCCTCACGCCGCAACAATGGAACGCGTCTTGCAGGAATTATTTTCCTGCTGACAGTGCTGTGCACCGTGTTTGTCAGCGGCTGGGTAGTGTTGGGATGGATGGAAGATGCGCAGCGTTTGCCGTTGTCAAAACTGGTTTTGACCGGCGAGCGTCACTACACGCGCAACGATGATATTCGTCAGTCCATCCTGGCGCTGGGCGCACCAGGAACCTTTATGACTCAGGATGTCAACATCATCCAGAGTCAGATTGAACGCCTGCCATGGATTAAACAGGCGAGCGTCAGGAAGCAATGGCCTGATGAATTGAAGATTCATCTGGTTGAATATGTGCCAATAGCGCGTTGGAATGATCAGCATATGGTCGATGCAGACGGAAATACGTTCAGCATACCGACGGGTCGCTCCAACAAGCAGGTATTACCGATGTTGTATGGCCCGGAAGGTAGCGCAAGTGAAGTGCTGCAAGGGTTCCGCGATATGGGGCAGGTGCTGGCTAAGGACAGATTCACCCTGAAGGAAGCGGCAATGACCGCGCGTCGTTCCTGGCAGTTGACGCTGAATAACGATATTAAGCTGAATCTGGGCAGGGGCGATACGATAAAACGTTTGGCTCGCTTTGTGGAACTCTACCCGGTTTTACAGCAGCAGGCGCAAACCGATGGCAAAAGGATTAGCTACGTTGATTTGCGTTATGACTCAGGAGCGGCAGTAGGCTGGGTTCCCTTGCCTCCTGAGGAATCTAATCAGCAACAGAATCAGGCACAGGCAGAACAACAATGATCAAGGCGACGGACAGAAAACTGGTAGTTGGACTGGAGATAGGCACCGCGAAGGTAGCCGCTTTAGTAGGGGAAGTTCTGCCCGACGGTATGGTCAATATCATTGGCGTGGGCAGTTGCCCATCGCGAGGTATGGATAAAGGCGGGGTGAATGACCTTGAGTCAGTGGTGAAATGCGTACAGCGCGCCATTGACCAGGCTGAACTGATGGCGGATTGCCAGATTTCCTCGGTGTATCTGGCGCTTTCTGGTAAACATATTAGCTGTCAGAATGAAATTGGTATGGTGCCCATTTCCGAAGAGGAAGTGACACAGGAAGACGTAGAGAACGTGGTGCATACGGCGAAATCCGTACGCGTACGCGATGAGCATCGTGTTCTGCATGTCATTCCGCAGGAATACGCCATTGACTACCAGGAAGGCATTAAAAATCCGGTAGGGCTTTCCGGCGTACGCATGCAGGCTAAAGTGCATCTGATTACCTGCCACAACGACATGGCGAAGAATATTGTTAAAGCTGTTGAACGTTGTGGCCTGAAAGTTGACCAACTCATATTTGCCGGGTTGGCAGCCAGTTATTCTGTCTTGACGGAAGACGAACGTGAGCTGGGTGTCTGCGTAGTCGATATTGGTGGTGGTACAATGGATATCGCCGTTTATACTGGCGGCGCGTTGCGCCACACCAAAGTGATCCCTTACGCAGGGAATGTGGTAACCAGCGATATCGCGTATGCCTTTGGTACGCCGCCGAGCGATGCCGAAGCCATCAAAGTGCGCCATGGCTGCGCGCTGGGATCTATCGTCGGTAAAGATGAAAGCGTTGAGGTGCCAAGCGTGGGCGGTCGTCCGCCGCGCAGTCTGCAGCGTCAGACCCTGGCAGAGGTGATTGAGCCGCGTTATACCGAGCTGCTCAACCTGGTCAACGAAGAGATTTTGCAATTACAGGAACAGCTTCGCCAGCAGGGTGTGAAACATCATCTGGCGGCGGGGATTGTATTAACCGGTGGTGCGGCACAAATTGAAGGCCTTGCGGCCTGCGCTCAACGCGTGTTCCACACGCAGGTGCGAATTGGTGCACCGCTGAACATTACCGGTCTGACAGATTATGCCCAAGAGCCGTATTATTCAACGGCAGTGGGGTTGCTTCACTACGGGAAAGAATCCCATTTGAGTGGTGAGGCTGAAGTTGAAAAACGTGTAACAGCATCGGTTGGATCGTGGATCAAACGACTCAACAGTTGGCTGCGAAAAGAGTTTTAATTTTTATGAGACCGGCAACAATTACGGTCTCAGGCGACAGGCACATACACAACATCATTCAAGTTGCATCATGGCGGCAACTGAGCGAATCACCTGGAGCATAGTTTACTATGTGACGGGAGTGAGTGAAGGCAGCCAACAAAGAGGCGGCTTGAAGGATGAAGTGTAAAACGGAGAGAGAAACTATGTTTGAACCTATGGAACTAACCAACGACGCGGTGATTAAAGTCATCGGCGTCGGTGGCGGCGGCGGTAATGCCGTTGAACACATGGTGCGCGAGCGCATCGAAGGTGTTGAATTCTTCGCGGTGAATACCGACGCTCAGGCGTTGCGTAAGACTGCGGTTGGACAGACCATTCAGATTGGTAGCGGTATTACCAAAGGTCTGGGCGCGGGTGCAAACCCGGAAGTCGGTCGCAATGCGGCTGATGAAGATCGTGAAGCTCTGCGTGCAGCGCTTGACGGCGCAGACATGGTGTTCATCGCAGCAGGCATGGGTGGCGGTACCGGTACCGGTGCAGCGCCAGTGGTTGCTGAAGTAGCAAAAGATTTAGGTATTCTGACCGTTGCTGTCGTGACTAAGCCTTTCAACTTTGAAGGCAAGAAGCGTATGGCATTCGCGGAGCAGGGTATCACCGAGCTGTCCAAACATGTGGACTCTCTGATCACTATCCCGAACGACAAACTGCTGAAAGTATTGGGTCGCGGTATTTCACTGCTGGACGCGTTTGGCGCAGCGAACGACGTGCTGAAAGGCGCGGTTCAGGGTATCGCTGAGCTGATCACCCGTCCGGGTCTGATGAACGTTGACTTTGCAGACGTACGCACCGTGATGTCCGAAATGGGCTACGCGATGATGGGATCTGGCGTGGCGAGCGGTGAAGACCGTGCAGAAGAAGCCGCTGAAATGGCGATCTCTTCTCCGCTGCTGGAAGACATCGATCTGTCTGGCGCACGCGGCGTGCTGGTCAACATCACTGCGGGCTTCGACCTGCGTCTGGATGAGTTCGAAACCGTGGGCAACACCATCCGTGCATTTGCTTCGGATAACGCGACCGTGGTTATCGGTACCTCTCTGGACCCGGATATGAACGACGAACTGCGCGTCACCGTGGTGGCCACTGGAATTGGTATGGACAAGCGTCCGGAAATCACTCTGGTGACCAACAAGCAGGTACAGCAGCCGGTAATGGATCGTTACCAGCAGCACGGTATGGCGCCGTTGACGCAAGAGCAGAAACCGGTAGCAAAAGTGGTCAACGACAATACGCCGCAGACCACCAAAGAGCCGGATTATCTGGATATCCCCGCATTCCTGCGTAAGCAAGCTGATTAAGAATTAGCTGGAATTTGGGAATTGTGCCTCTTTGTGCTAAACTGGCCCACCGAATGTATAGTACACTTCGGTTGGATAGGTAATTTGGCGAGATTATACGATGATCAAACAAAGGACTCTTAAACGTATCGTTCAGGCGACTGGCGTCGGTTTGCATACCGGCAAAAAAGTCACCCTGACATTACGCCCTGCGCCGGCCAACACCGGGGTCATCTATCGTCGCACCGACTTGAATCCTCCGGTAGATTTCCCGGCCGATGCCAAATCTGTGCGTGATACCATGCTCTGTACGTGTCTGGTCAATGAGCATGATGTACGGATTTCAACCGTTGAGCACCTCAACGCTGCTCTGGCGGGCTTAGGCATCGATAACATCGTTATTGAGGTTAATGCCCCGGAAATCCCGATCATGGATGGCAGTGCTGCTCCGTTCGTTTACCTGCTGCTTGACGCAGGTATTGAAGAACTGAACTGCGCCAAAAAATTTGTACGCATCAAAGAGACCGTTCGTGTCGAAGATGGCGACAAGTGGGCTGAATTCAAACCGTACAATGGTTTCTCGTTGGACTTTACCATCGACTTTAACCATCCGGCGATTGATTCCAGCACCCAGCGCTATGCGATGAACTTCTCTGCGGATGCGTTTATGCGCCAGATTAGCCGTGCGCGTACTTTCGGCTTCATGCGTGATATCGAATATCTGCAGTCCCGTGGCTTGTGCCTGGGCGGTAGCTTCGATTGTGCCATCGTTGTTGACGATTATCGCGTATTGAACGAAGACGGCCTGCGTTTTGAAGATGAATTCGTTCGTCACAAAATGCTCGACGCGATTGGTGACTTGTTCATGTGTGGTCACAACATTATTGGTGCATTCACCGCGTATAAATCCGGTCATGCATTGAATAATAAATTGTTGCAGGCTGTCCTGGCAAAACAGGAAGCTTGGGAATTTGTGACCTTCCAGGACGATGCAGAACTGCCGCTGGCGTTCAAAGCACCTTCGACCGTACTGGCGTAACGACACCCGTTGTCGCAAAATTCGACTGGTAAATCTGGTACTCTCTCCGGCCAGGTAAGCCAGTCGTTTTTTTTATATACTCACTAACGTAGCCTTTCTCAACGCAAACTTTTCCCTGCCGTAACGTTAAAATAGTGTGCGATCGCTGCTTTGTTGAGCATATTTTCCCATGGCGGGTTGTCATTACTGCTGTGGAGCGGTCGCTTTAATGATAAGATCCGTGCGCAAAAATCGTTTTGAATTTATAACCCCAAATGCAGGGTATATCAGGTGGCAAAAACGTGAGTGGAATACTGACGCGCTGGCGACAGTTAGGCAGACGGTACTTCTGGCCGCATCTCTTATTGGGGATGGTCGCGGCGAGTTTTGGCCTGCCCGCGATCGGTAATGCCGCTGAACCGAATACCCCCGCCAAGGCGACCACCCGTAATCACGATCAATCAGCTAAGGTCAACTTTAGCCAATTGGCGTTGCTGGAGGCGAGCAATCGTCGCCCGAATTTTACCGTCGATTACTGGCATCAGCATGCTATTCGTACGGTTATCCGCCACCTTTCTTTTGCCATGGCTCCTCAGGCGTTACCCGTTGCCGAAGATCCATTGCCGAATCAGGCGCATCATCTTGCTTTACTGAATACGCTCAGCGCGATGCTGACGCAGGAAGGCAACCCGCCGGCGACCGTAAGTCGCGTGACGTATGCCCATTTTACTTCTCAAGCCGCGTTTAGCGTTCCTGTCTGGATAAGCCAGCTGCAGGGGATCCGCGCCGGTCCTCAACGCCTCAGCTGAAAAAAGAACCTTCCAACTATAATTTTTGACTCCGCGCTGCGGGGCGTTTGAGATTTTATTATGCTAATCAAATTATTAACGAAAGTATTCGGTAGTCGTAACGAACGTACACTGCGTCGTATGCGCAAAGTGGTCAACGTCATCAATGCCATGGAACCGGAGATGGAAAAACTCTCCGATGATGAACTGAAAGCGAAGACCGCTGAGTTCCGCGCGCGTCTGGAAAAAGGCGCGACCGTTGAGAGCCTGATCCCTGAAGCATTCGCGGTGGTACGTGAAGCGAGTAAACGCGTATTTGGTATGCGCCACTTCGACGTGCAGCTGCTGGGCGGTATGGTGCTCAACGAGCGCTGCATCGCTGAGATGCGTACCGGTGAAGGTAAAACGCTGACCGCGACGCTGCCGGCATACCTGAACGCGTTAAGCGGTAAAGGCGTACACGTGGTGACCGTCAACGACTATCTGGCACAGCGTGATGCCGAGAATAACCGCCCACTGTTCGAGTTCCTCGGTATGACCGTAGGGATCAACATGTCTGGCCTGCCCGCGCCTGCTAAGCGTGAAGCCTATGCCGCCGATATCACCTACGGTACCAACAACGAATACGGTTTTGACTACCTGCGCGACAACATGGCGTTTAGCCCGGAAGAGCGCGTTCAACGTAAACTGCACTATGCGCTGGTGGATGAAGTTGACTCCATCCTGATCGATGAAGCGCGTACGCCGCTGATTATTTCCGGCCCGGCTGAAGACAGCTCGGAAATGTATAAAAAAGTGAACAAAATCATCCCGCATCTGGTGCGTCAGGAGAAAGACGATTCTGACACCTTCCAGGGCGAAGGCCACTTCTCTGTCGATGAGAAGGCGCGTCAGGTGAACCTGACCGAACGAGGTCTGGTACTGATCGAAGAACTGCTGGTGAATGAAGGCATCATGGATGAAGGCGAGTCACTGTACTCTCCGGGCAACATTATGCTGATGCATCACGTAACCGCCGCGCTGCGCGCGCACGTCCTGTTTACTCGCGATGTTGATTACATTGTGAAAGACGGCGAAGTTATCATTGTCGACGAACACACCGGACGTACCATGCAGGGCCGTCGCTGGTCCGATGGTCTGCACCAGGCCGTTGAAGCGAAAGAAGGCGTGGATATCCAGAATGAAAACCAGACGCTGGCATCCATCACCTTCCAGAACTACTTCCGTTTGTACGAAAAACTGGCCGGTATGACCGGTACAGCGGATACCGAAGCGTTTGAGTTCAGCTCTATCTACAAACTGGATACCGTTGTCGTGCCGACCAACCGTCCGATGATCCGTAAGGATTTACCGGATCTGGTATACATGACTGAAGCGGAAAAAATTCAGGCTATTATTGAAGATATTAAAGAGCGTACCGCTAACGGTCAGCCGGTGCTGGTGGGGACTATCTCCATCGAAAAATCTGAAGTGGTTTCTAACGAGCTAACCAAAGCCGGTATTAAGCACAACGTGCTGAATGCCAAGTTCCACGCCAACGAAGCGGCGATCGTTGCACAGGCGGGTTATCCGTCAGCCGTGACCATCGCCACCAACATGGCGGGTCGTGGTACGGATATCGTGCTGGGCGGGAGCTGGCAGGCAGAAGTTGCCGAGCTGGAGAACCCGACCGAAGAGCAAATCGCGCAGATTAAAGCCGACTGGCAGGTGCGTCACGACGCGGTATTAGCCTCCGGTGGTTTACACATCATTGGTACCGAACGTCACGAATCTCGTCGTATCGATAACCAGCTGCGTGGTCGTTCTGGCCGTCAGGGGGATGCGGGTTCTTCTCGTTTCTACCTGTCGATGGAAGATGCGTTGATGCGTATTTTTGCCTCTGACCGTGTGTCAGGAATGATGCGTAAACTGGGTATGAAGCCGGGCGAAGCGATCGAGCACCCGTGGGTAACCAAAGCCATCGCCAACGCGCAGCGTAAAGTAGAAAGCCGCAACTTCGATATTCGTAAACAGCTGCTGGAATACGATGATGTTGCCAACGATCAGCGTCGCGCCATCTACACCCAGCGTAACGAACTGCTGGATGTGACTGACGTTAGCGAAACTATCAACAGCATCCGTGAAGACGTCTTCAAAGCTACTATTGATGCTTATATTCCGCCTCAGTCGCTGGAAGAAATGTGGGATATTCCGGGCCTGCAGGAACGTTTGAAAAACGATTTCGACCTCGAGATGCCGATTTCAGAGTGGCTGGATAAAGAACCTGAGCTGCATGAAGAGACGCTGCGTGAACGTATTCTGGCTAACGCCATTGAAGTGTATCAGCGTAAAGAAGAGGTTGTGGGCGCAGAAATGATGCGCCACTTCGAAAAAGGCGTGATGCTGCAAACCCTCGATTCCCTGTGGAAAGAGCACCTGGCAGCAATGGACTACCTGCGTCAGGGTATTCACCTGCGTGGTTATGCGCAGAAGGATCCGAAGCAGGAATACAAGCGTGAATCCTTCTCTATGTTTGCATCGATGCTGGAGTCGCTGAAATATGAAGTGATCAGTACTCTGAGCAAAGTTCAGGTGCGTATGCCTGAAGAAGTCGAAGCAATGGAGCAGCAGCGTCGCGAAGATGCTGAGCGTTTAGCGCAGATGCAGCAACTGAGCCACAAAGATGATGAATCTGCTGTAGCAGAAGAACTTGCTGCGCAGACCGGCGATCGTAAAGTCGGTCGTAACGATCCGTGCCCTTGCGGTTCTGGTAAAAAATTCAAGCAGTGCCATGGTCGATTGAGCTAAGCAAATAACTCACTGAAAAGGCGCAGAATTCTGCGCCTTTTTTATGGATAAACAAAATGAAAATACTGCAAATTGCCGTTGGGATTATTCGTAATCAGCAAAAAGAGATTTTTATTACTCAGCGTGCCGCGGATGCCCACATGGCGAATAAGCTGGAATTCCCCGGTGGCAAAATTGAAGCAGGCGAAACCCCTGAGCAGGCGCTGATTCGAGAGCTACAGGAAGAAGTCGGGATTACACCCGTTCATAGTACGCTGTTCGAAAAGCTGGAGTACGCGTTCCCGGACCGACACATCACGCTGTGGTTCTGGCTGGTCGACAGCTGGGAAGGTGAGCCATGGGGTAAAGAGGGGCAACCGGCGCAGTGGGTTGCGCAGTCTGCACTGAATGCAGAGGATTTTCCGCCGGCCAATGAACCGGTGATTAACAAGCTGATTGCGGGATAATGAACGGTATTCGTAGGCCTGATAAGCGCAGCGTCATCCGGCAGAATGGCATAAAAATGCCGGATGCGGCGTTGCCTTATCCGGCCTACGCTTTAGCAGAATTACTTCTGCTCTTCACTCCAGTCATCGCTTTCTGATAAGTCGCCGGAGCTGGGAATACGCTTCTCTTCTGCGGCCCATTCGCCCAAATCGATTAACTGACAGCGTTTACAGCAAAATGGGCGAAACGGACTCACGTCCCCCCAGACGACGGGTTTACCACAGGTTGGGCAGTTGACGATGGTTTGTTCAGACATGTTTACTCCTTAACAGCACGCCAGGTCAAAATCGAGGCGTTCTGGTACCTGGCCATTTTCGCTATCCAGCGGCATAAAACGAATGGCAAAACGGCTTTTATGACCGGATATCTGCGGGTAGAGCTGTGAATCAAGCGGCAGATGCAAACGTAGCAAATCCGCATCGTCACCGTTATCCTGGTAAAAACCGTTCAGGCTAGTTTGCTTACGGAACGGTGCCGAATTACGGATTAGATCCAGAACCAGCGTCAGTGCCTGAGTCAGTGGATTCAGGCTGGCAAGCCAGTTTTCAACCTGCACATCTCGCTGCGACTGAGGCAGATGCAGCCAGATATGCAGAGTTGGCAAATCAAAACTGCAGCATCCACCAGGAATACTTAAACGCTGGCGTACAAGACCAATCAGGCGATCTTCACGTAGCGTTTGTCCAATACGCGGTGCTGAAATCAAAACGCTGCCTGCGCTTTTTAACTGCTGGCGCAGGGCATCTATTCTGCTTTGATCGACGCCGGGAACTTCAACCCAGGCCTGAAGTTTACGCTGTTGTCGTTCCAGTTCCTTGAGGAGTTCGGTACGGACTTCGCCGCGTTCAAATACATCCAATAAATCCCCAATATTTCTAAAAAAATGCAGTGCGCCTGCATAATCGGCAATGGGTAAGTTAACGGAGAGTTGCTGGGTCAGAAACTCAATGCGCAGCCATGTACGCATCTTCTCATTGAGAGGGTGTTCAAAAAGGACCTGGGTGTGCATTACGGTTTTTCCTGTGAGACAAACTGCGACGCGCAGTGCAAATAGCGCGCGTGCAGGCGGGCGACATCCGAGGTGATGGCATCCGGTGCGCCATTATTATCAATAACATCGTCAGCCACGGCAAGACGAGCTTCACGTGTTGCCTGGGCTGCCAAAATTTGTTCAACATGTTCGCGTGTCACATCATCACGCTGCATGGTTCGTCTGAGCTGGGTCTCGGGAGTAACATCCACCACGAGTACGCGATTGGCCTTTTTGTACAGTGAGTTTTCAACCAGCAGGGGGACAACCCATAACAGATAAGGAGATGTCGCTTGCTGAAACTGGCGCTGAGTTTCCTGTTGAATCAGTGGATGGAGCAGGGCGTTCAGCCAGGACTTTTCATCAGGATCGGAAAAAATACGTTCGCGTAAAATTCGCCGTTGCAACGTGCCATCTGCGGCGATGAGTTCACTGCCAAAATGTTCAGCAATCGCTTTAAGGGCAGGCGTACCAGGCTCAACAACTTGACGCGCAATAATATCGGCGTCAATCACGTTTATTCCGAGGTCAGCGAACGCATTGGCAACGGTACTTTTACCACTGCCAATACCGCCAGTTAAGGCTACCGTATACCTCATAGATCCGGATCCTGGAGTTTAAGTTTGATTATCAAACAGTTAAAAGTTAAGCATGCGAAGGCGAGGCTGCTGCAGGATTGACCTACTCTGCGCCAGGTAAATTTATGGGATTGTAGCGTAAAAAAAGAGAATTTCGCAGTCTTGCGCGGTATTGATTAGTGCGTATGATAGCGTCACTGGAGTTGTGAGTTTCGATTTTTCGCCATTAACCCCAGGAATCCGCACATGCGTATCGAAGAAGATCTGAAGTTAGGTTTCAAAGACGTTCTTATCCGCCCTAAGCGTTCTACTCTCAAAAGCCGTTCCGATGTTGAGCTGGAACGTCAATTTACCTTTAAACATTCAGGTCAGAAATGGTCCGGCGTGCCAATCATCGCCGCAAATATGGACACTGTCGGAACGTTTGCCATGGCAACCGCGCTTGCCTCTTTCGACATTCTGACTGCTGTACATAAACACTATTCCGTAGAAGACTGGTCTGCTTTCGTTGCGAATGCATCTGCTGATGTCATCAAACACGTGATGGTTTCGACCGGGACATCTGACACCGATTTCGAAAAAACCAAACAAATTCTGGCGCTGAATCCTGCGCTGAACTTCATTTGCATTGATGTGGCAAATGGCTACTCAGAGCATTTCGTTCAGTTTGTGTCGAAAGCACGCGAAGCATGGCCGACGAAAACAATCTGTGCCGGTAATGTGGTGACCGGTGAAATGTGTGAAGAGCTGGTGCTTTCTGGCGCGGATATCGTCAAAGTCGGTATTGGTCCTGGTTCTGTTTGTACCACACGAGTAAAAACCGGCGTGGGCTATCCGCAGCTGTCAGCGGTTATCGAATGTGCGGATGCTGCACACGGTCTGGGCGGTATGATTGTCAGCGATGGCGGTTGCACGATGCCGGGTGACGTGGCAAAAGCGTTTGGCGGCGGTGCAGACTTCGTCATGCTGGGTGGTATGCTGGCCGGTCACGAAGAAAGCGGCGGTAAAGTGGTGGAAGAGAACGGTGAGAAATTTATGCTGTTCTACGGTATGAGCTCTGAGTCCGCCATGACGCGTCACGTGGGTGGTGTTGCCCAGTACCGTGCAGCTGAAGGTAAAACCGTTAAGCTGCCACTGCGAGGTCCGGTTGAGAATACCGCCCGTGATATCCTCGGCGGTCTGCGTTCTGCCTGCACTTACGTCGGTGCGTCTCGTCTGAAAGAGTTGACCAAACGTACAACCTTTATTCGTGTGCAGGAACAAGAAAACCGTATTTTCAATAGCCTGTAAGAACACATAGCACGATGTAAAATGCCTGATGGCGCTCAGCTTATCAGGCCTACGTTCATGATTTTCGTAGGCCGGATAAGGCGTTTACGCCGCCATCCGGCATCTGAATTTACCCCATTCCGCTCATCGCATCTCCCAGATGAAAAATCGGTAAATACATCGCCACTACCAGCGTGCCGATAATTAATCCCGTAATCACAAGCAATGCAGGCTCAAGCAGCGCAGCCAGATTCTCGGCCTGAGACATTGTGTTTTCGCTATGATGCCGGGCCAAATTATGCAGCATCGCATCCAGCGAGCCGGAAGCTTCACCGGTTCTCACCAGCTGTAAACACAGTGGACTAAATTCTCCAGCATTTTTCAGCCCTTGCCAGACCGGTTTTCCGGCACTGATGTCTCGGTGTACCTGCGCTAATCGTTGTGACCAGAAAGGGCAGGCGAGGGTTTCCGCTACGCTCTCCAGACCTTGTAGAAAGGGAATTCCCGCGTTTTGCGTCAACGCCAGAACGGTGAAGATCTGCGTGAGTTTTTGGCCCCTGACCAGCGGTCCCATAACCGGACAGCGCAGCAAAAAACGCTGACGCAGAATAAGCCAGGACGGTTTTTGCTGTATCAGGCTATATGTCACCCCCAGCACCAGGCCGAGTAATCCGATCATCCATCCCCATCGACTGCTGTAATGGGCAAGGGTCATAATCCCCTGCGTTAACGCCGGTAGCGGGGTGTTGAACGTACGATAGATGGCGGCAAATTCAGGTAGTACAAAGTGCAGCATCGCGATGACGACCATTACCGCCATGGTGAGAATGATGACTGGGTAACGCAGTGCTTTTTTAACTTTATCGGTCAGCTGCTGCTGTTGTGTCTGCTGGCGGGCCAGTTCAAAACAGCAGACGTCCAGTTTGCCGGTAAGCTCTCCGGTGCGAATCATCGCCTGGTAAAGTGGCGGAAAAACGTGTTGCCAACGCGACAGCGAGGCGGACAGTGACATACCTTGTTCCATGTCGTAAGCCAGCGAGCGCAGTAGTGCCTGCCACTGATTGCTGGGATGCTGGTCGGCAAGCAGTGTTAATCCGTCGCAAAGCGTCAACCCTGCTTTCAGTAATGTGGCTAACTGGTGTATGACTTCCGTGCTTTGTTCTCTACGCCAGTGCGAGCTTTTAACACGCATACTCTTAATACGAATTGGCGTAATGTGCAGTTGTTGCAGCGCATAGACCAGCGAGGGGCGATCGTCCGACCATAGCGCACCTTCTGCGGGCTGACCCTGAGCGTTTATGCCTTGCCATCGCCAGAGTTGCTTAACGGGCATGGGGCATGCCCAGTATACGGATGAGCTCTTCAAACGTCGTTAACCCTCTTTCAACCGCCTGACATCCGTTCTCGAAAAGTGAGTTCATTCCCGCCTGATGGGCGCCGGATTCCACTATGTCAGCAGTGGTACCGTTAGCGATGAGCTGGCGTACTGTGGGTGTGATGGGCAGAACTTCAAACAGCGCCGTGCGGCCATAAAATCCCTGATAGCAGTGTTCGCAGCCTGGAGCCTGCCAGCGCGGAAGCGGCGTGGGCCAGAGCGATGCTGGCAGCGTGACCGGGACATCAAGGCGCTGCCGACAATGGGGGCACAGTTTTCTGACTAATCGCTGGGCGATAACCAGCGTCAGCGCGGAGGCGATCATCCATCGGGCGACGCCCATTTGCTGCAGGCGTACCAGTGTTTCACTGGTGGAGTTAGTATGCAGCGTTGAAAGAACCAGATGACCGGTTTGCGCGGCTTTAAGGGCGATCTCTGCTGTTTCACCGTCGCGGATTTCACCCACCATAATAATGTCGGGATCCTGGCGCAGCAGTGCACGTAATACACCCTGAAACGTCAGGCCTGCGCGTGGGTGAATTTGCGTCTGGTTTACCCCGTCAATCGGGATCTCTACCGGATCTTCTACACTACACAGATTCACCTCCGGGGTATTTCGGGTTTGTAGCGCGCTGTAAAGCGTGACCGTTTTGCCACTTCCGGTCGGACCGGTGACCAGAATCAACCCTTGAGGCTGCTGTAAGGCTTGCGCAAAGGTGACCATCTGCGCGTCCTGCATACCCAGCGCGTTAATTTCCAACGCCTGCTCAACCTGATGCAGCAGGCGTAACACCACTTTTTCTCCGTAGCGACAGGGGAGTGTCGCAATGCGAAATGAGATGGGGGCACCTGAAATCTCAACGGTAAATTGCCCATCCTGCGGTAGTCGGTGCTCGGCAATGTCCAGACTGGCCAGCACTTTTAACCTTGCGGTAAGCGCAATACCCCTCTCCGTCAACACCTCCGGTAACGAGTGCAGCACGCCATCTACGCGTAGCCGTATCCGATAGTGATGTTGTGCGGGCTCAATGTGAATATCAGATGCCCGTTTTACCAGCGCGGATTGTAGCGTCTGTGTGAGTAATTCTGCTGCTGTCGCGCTGCTTTCAGGGATGACCGCTGGCAGCATTTGCCGCGGTTTGTGCGCGTGACCTTCCATTTGCTGGCGCGTCCAGCACACGATGTCGATGCGTCTGGTCGTGGCAAAATGCAGTGCATCCAGCAGTTCGTGGGAAGGCGCATCCACGACGGCGATGTGAACCACGTCATTGTCTGCATCCAGTAATATTCCTTGATAGCGTTGGCATAGTGCCGTCAGTTGCGTGGTATTCATCGTTGTTCCTTAGTTGGCATCAAAACGGAAAACGTCTTCACAGGCCTGCTGCAAAGCACCGTCATTTTGGATGTTGCAATTACGGCTCCAGCCGGTAATACCGTTGGCATTGTCCCAGTTGGGCGTCAGGGTGACGCTCAGACCGTTGAGGCTTTCCTGCCCGGTGAGGCTGACGACGCCTTTTTCGACGCTCATGCCGGAGACATAGCGCGTGGTGGCAGGAGAGGGAATACCATTGGCCCCGGCATCACAGGTATCCGTACCACCATGCTCCAGCGCGCAGAGCTCGACAGCAGTGCGATAGGGGACAAAGGTTTGCAGCATGTCGGTCAGTGCCGCCTTACGTAGATAGTTCTGATAAGCCGGAATACCGATGGCACTGAGAATGGCAATGATGCCAATGACCACCATCAGTTCGATAAGCGTGAAGCCTCGTTGCTTGTCCATAGTTCGCTCCTTGAGTTAGCTGACGCTACTGTGGCAAACCGGAAGGTACTTAGGCGAAGGGCAAAAAATAGAACGGGAAGGCAGGTTCAGAGGGTTTTTACGAAATTACACAAGCAGACAACGTGTTTGCGAGGGAATGCGAAGAAACTGCCGGATGGCAGCGTAAATGCTTTATCCGGCTGGGGTTGTAGGCCCGATAAGCGAAGCGCCATCGGGCATTACCATGAGCAATTAACGAAAACGCATGGAGAGATCGAGCGCGCGCACATGCTTGGTCAGAGCACCGACGGAGATGAAATCCACGCCGGTTTCGGCAAATTCACGCAGCGTTTCATAGGTGACGTTTCCTGAAACCTCCAGACGCGCCTGGCCGTTGGTCCGTTTTACCGCTTCGCGCATTTGGTCGGTCTCGAAATTGTCGAGCATGATGATGTCCGCCCCGGCTTTCAGCGCGTCGTCCAGTTCATCCAGACTTTCCACTTCCACTTCAACAGGAACGTCCGGATGCAGCCAGAAGGCTTTCTCTACGGCCTGACGCACCGAGCCAGAGGCAATAATGTGATTTTCTTTAATCAGGAAAGCGTCAGAAAGTCCCAGACGGTGATTCGCGCCACCGCCGCACAGCACGGCATATTTTAGCGCGGTACGTAGCCCTGGCAGGGTTTTACGCGTATCCAGTAGCTGCGTCTTTGTCCCTGTCAGCAGGTCGACGTAGCGGCGTACTTCACTGGCGACGCCGGACAACGTCTGCACAAAGTTAAGGGCAGTGCGTTCGCCGGTCAGCAATACGCGGGAGGGGCCGTCCAGTTCAAACAATGGCTGATTCGCTTTAATGCTGTCGCCATCTTCAACGTGCCAGCTGATTTTTACATCATCGCCAGCAAGTTGAATAAAGACCTCTTCCACCCAACGTTTTCCACAAAAAACGCCCTCTTCGCGGGTAATCACGGTGGCGTGGGAGCGCATATCCTCTGGCAAAAGTTGTGCAGTGATATCGTTCCTGGCATCAACGTCGCCGCCTAAATCTTCACGCAGCGCCTGAGCGACAGCGGCAGGGATATCCAGGTTGATGCGTTCCAACAGCGCGTCACGTCGGGAGTCAGGGTTATAGCGGCGAGGCGGCATGATAAAACTCCAAATAGCTAACGAATCATAAGAGAGAAACATGCTACCCTGAACCCGATATGAGCACCACCAATAAGGAGATTCTGCATGTTGTTAGATAAGGGTTGGCTGGCGGAGGCGCGACGCGTTCCTTCTCCTCATTATGATTGCCGCCCGGATGACGAAAACCCTTCTTTGCTGGTAGTGCATAATATTAGCCTGCCGCCGGGTGAATTTGGTGGTCCGTGGATCGACGCGTTATTCACGGGAACAATTGATCCTAACGCCCATCCTTTTTTTGCTGAAATCGCCCATTTGCGCGTTTCGGCCCATTGTCTGATTCGCCGCGATGGTGAAATCGTCCAGTATGTCCCTTTTGATAAACGTGCCTGGCATGCGGGCGTGTCGAACTATCAGGGACGTGAGCGTTGTAATGATTTTTCGATCGGTATTGAGCTGGAAGGGACGGATACGCTGGCCTATACCGATGCGCAGTACCAGCAGTTGGCGGCTGTAACGCATGTCCTGATTCAGCGTTATCCGGCGATTGCCAATAACATAACTGGGCATTGCAATATTGCGCCCGAGCGTAAGACCGATCCTGGCGCGTCTTTTGACTGGGAAAGGTTTCGCGCTCTGGTCACCCCCTCGTCACACAAGGAGATGACATGACGCTGTTTACAACATTACTGGTGCTGATCGTTGAGCGCTTGTTTAAGCTGGGTGAACACTGGCAGCTCGATCACCGAACGGAAGCCTTTTTTCGCCGGATTAAGCATTTTTCTATGGCCCGAACCCTTGGCATGACAATGATAGCGATGGGGGTGACATTGCTGCTGCTGCGTGCGCTGTACGGGCTGCTGTTTAACGTTCCGCTGCTGGTGGTGTGGATCTTAATTGGTGTGCTGTGCATCGGCGCGGGTAAGGTGCGTCTGCATTATCATGCGTACCTGAATGCGGCGTTGCGCAATGATGCCCATGCCCGTGAGGCGATGGCCAGTGAGTTAACGCTGATCCATGGCGTCCCGCCGGAGTGCAATGAGCGTGAGTATTTACGCGAGCTGCAAAATGCGCTGTTGTGGAATAACTTTCGCTTTTATCTGGCACCGCTGTTCTGGCTGATTGTCGGCGGCGCGTGGGGTCCGGTGACGCTGGTCGGTTATGCCTTTTTACGTGCATGGCAGTCCTGGCTGGCACGCTATCAGACACCGCATCAGCGTTTGCAGTCAGGAATTGATGCGATCCTGCATGTGCTGGACTGGATCCCCGTGCGGTTGGCGGGTGTGGTTTATGCGCTGTTAGGGCATGGTGAGAAGGCGCTGCCTGCGTGGTTTGCTTCTCTGGCGGATTTGCATACTTCGCAGTATCAGGTGTTAACACGTCTGGCGCAGTTCTCGTTGGCGCGCGAACCGCACACCGATAAAGTCGAAACGCCAAAAGCCGCCGTGGCGCTGGCGAAAAAGACATCGTTTGTGGTGGTGGTGATTATTGCGTTACTGACCATTTATGGGACATTAGTATAGCGTTA
>NZ_SZWV01000102.1:56702-103703 GCF_005280945.1 Citrobacter sp. wls718 | reverse complement strand
AGGCCCGGTAAGCGCAGCGCCACCGGGCAATGGTTTTAGAATGTATCAGCAGGCGGGATGCCAAAATCCGGCATGCCGTTTTCGTCCCAGCGTACGAGTTTCAAACGTGTATGGCGGTTGGGATCGTATAGCGGGTCGCCCTCAATCTCGGTGTAGTTCCTCGCATGGTACACCAGCACATCTTCCCCTTCCGGCGTTTGCGTAAAGCTATTATGTCCCGGTCCGAACTGACGATTCTCGTAGCTGGTGGTAAAGACAGGACGCGGAGATTTGTGCCAGTTATCCGGGTTCAGTGGATCGGCACTGAGATCAATCCACAGTAACCCCATGCAGTAGTTTTCGTCGGTGGCGCTGGCGGAATAGCTGATGAACAGTTTGTCGCCGTGCACCATCACGGCAGGGCCTTCGTTGACCCAAAAGCCACGGCACTCCCAGTCGTACTCTGGATGACTGAGCATTACCGGCTCGCCTTTAATCGTCCACGGATTTTCCAGCTCCGCGAGATAAATATTGGAATTCCCGGCAATATCGGGGGATTTTTGCGCCCACAGATACCACTGCTTTCCCTGGTGGTTAAAAGTGGTGGCGTCCAGGGCGAAGGTATCAAACTGCGTTTTAATCTGGCCTTTCTCTGTCCAGGTGCCGGTTAGCGGGTCGGCATCTGCACACTCGAGGGCGAACATGCGGTGCTGGAACATTCCCAGCTTGTCGAGTGCCTGAGTGTGCGTAGCGGCAAAATAGATGTACCACTTGCCAGCAATATGATGGATCTCCGGTGCCCAGATCAGTTCGCTCATCGGGCCGCTGTCTGGTTTGCGCCAGACAACTACCGCAGCGGCGGTGCGTAGTCCTTCCAGGGAGTCAGCCCGCCGGATCTCCAGACGATCGTATTCCGGTACAGAAGCAATGAAATAATAGTGGCTGCCGTCACGGAGAATAAACGGATCGGCACGCTGTTCGATAAAGGGGTTAGGCCACTGATTCATCAGGCTTTCCTTGCATTTTCAGGAGATTTAATGTCGTGATACTCATTCAATTCACGGTAGTTGGCGCGACGCTTTTCCAGGTCTGACTGGATTTGCTGCATAAACTCGCGGTCAACTTTCAGCAGACGAACTACGCCAGCAGTAATCAGATAGCCCACGCCCGGAATAAGGGTGAACAGCAGCATGATACCGTTAATGGCGGACTCGCTTTGTGCTTTAGCACCTGCGTCGTAACCGTACCAGGAGAGCAGGAATCCGACCATTGCCCCGGCAATCGCCAGACCCAGTTTCAGGAAGAACAGGTTGCCGGAGAAGCTGATACCGGTGATGCGTTTTCCGGTCTTCCACTCGCCGTAGTCATCGACATCGGCCATCAACGACCAGTGCAGCGGAGAAGGGATCTGATGCAGGATGTTGAGCAGGAAGTAGAGCACCATAATCATCACGGTAGCTTTTGGATCGAAGAAGTAAAACGCGCCAGAGAAAATCGCCAGTACGATATTGGTCCAGAAGAACACTTTCAGTTTGCACCAGCGGTCGGTTAACACCTTCGCCAGGATACTGCCGATCATCATGCCGACAACGCCGAGGCTAATAAACAAGGTGGCAAAGTGCGTGCTTTGTTGCATAACCCAGGTGACGTAGTACATGGTGGCAGCCATGCGAATAAAGCCCGGGCAGACGTTGCACAGGGTTAACAACAGGATTTTTACCCACTGATCGTTCTTCCAGACATCTTTCAGATCGGCTTTTAAATCGTCGTTGGTCTGGACGGCAGGACGCACGCGCTCGCGTACTGTCGCAAAGCAAAACAGGAACATGCACATGCCAATAAAGGCCAGCACGGCCATCGCCATCTGATAGCCCTTCGCTTTGTCTTCTCCACCGAACCAGTCAGCCATCGGCAGCAAAGTGAGAGAAAGTAGCAGAGTGGCAATGCCCACCAGCACAAAGCGATAAGATTGGCAGGCGACACGCTCTTTCGGGTCGTTGGTGATGACGCTGCCGAGTGAGCAGTAGGGAATATTGATCGCCGTGTAGGTGATAGACAGCAGGAAGTAAGTGACAAACGCATAGATAACTTTGCTGTTGTACGTCCACTCTGGGGTGGTAAACATCAGTACGCTGAATAATGCGTAGGGGAAAGCCATCCATAAAAGCCATGGACGAAACCGACCATATTTACTGCGTGTGCGATCGGCCATTGCGCCCATTATAGGGTCAGTTACGGCATCAATAACGCGAACTGAGAGTAATAAAACGCCGACCAATGCAGGGGCGAGGCCAAATATGTCAGTATAAAAATAGTTAACAAACAGCATGATAGCGCCAAATATGATGTTGCATCCGGCATCGCCCATACCATAGCCGATTTTTTCTTTCACCGACAGTTTACTGGTTTCCATCAACTGCGCTCCATAAATAAGATATGGAGAGAATTATTGTCTGGTGAACGTGTTTTTGCGTTGCAGGATAGCGCCGCTGATATGGATGAAATAGTCGTCTGTGGGAAAGTGTGAGGCAGGTAACACCCCCTGCCTTTGCAGGCAGGGGGTGAAAATTAATGTGCTTTAACCGCTCTGGCTGTTTTCTGCTTACACAGATAACCGACGCCAAGAATAGCAATCCACACCGGGATCAGGTAAACGGAGATTGCCATGCCCGGCGTCATCAGCATAATCACCAGCACTGCCGCCATGAAAATCAGGCAAACCCAGTTACCCAGCGGATAGAACAGCGCCGGAAAGCGACTGGCGACGCCCTGCTGTTGTTTCGCTTTGCGGAACTTGATGTGTGCAAGGCTGATCATCGCCCAGTTGATCACCAGCGCAGAGACCACCAGTGCCATCAGTAAGCCAAAGGCAGATTCCGGTGCCAGGTAGTTGATCAGGACGCACAGGGCGGTGACCAGCGCGGAGACGAGGATGGTATTCACCGGAACGCCACGTTTATCCACGTTCATCAGCGCTTTTGGCGCGTTGCCCTGTTGAGCCAGACCGAACAGCATACGACTGTTGCAATACACACAGCTGTTATAGACAGACAGGGCGGCGGTCAGCACCACGACGTTCAGTGCGTTAGCCACAAACGTGTCGCCCAGTTCGTGGAAGATAAGGACAAATGGGCTGGTATCTGCCGTTACGCGCGTCCACGGCATCAGGGAGAGCAGGACGGCCAGTGAACCTACATAGAAAATCAGGATACGGTAAATAACCTGGTTGGTCGCTTTCGGAATGCTTTGCTCCGGGTTATCCGCTTCTGCCGCAGTGATTCCGACCAGCTCCAGCCCGCCGAAGGAGAACATGATAATGGCCATCATCATCACCAGACCGGTGAAGCCATGTGGCAGGAAGCCACCTTGATCCCACAGGTTGCTGACGCTGGCCTGCGGGCCACCGTTGCCGCTAAATAGCAGCCAGCCACCGAACAGGATCATCGCCACGACCGCAATAACCTTAATAATGGCAAACCAGAACTCCATCTCACCGAATACTTTTACGTTGGTCAGGTTGATAGCGTTGATGGCCACGAAAAAGACGGCGGCAGAGGCCCAGGTAGGGATCTCCGGGTACCAGAACTGGATGTATTTTCCGACGGCAGTCAGCTCAGCCATGGCAACCAGAACGTACAGCACCCAGTAGTTCCAGCCGGAGGAGAATCCAGCGAAACCGCCCCAGTACTTATAGGCAAAGTGGCTGAAGGAACCGGCTACCGGCTCTTCAACCACCATTTCACCTAGCTGGCGCATAATTAAAAAGGCGATAAAACCGGCGATAGCGTAACCCAGGATAATCCCTGGCCCTGCAGACTGGATAACGGACGCGCTACCGAGGAATAACCCGGTGCCTATCGCGCCACCCAGCGCGATAAGCTGTATATGGCGGTTTTTAAGACCGCGCTTTAGCTGATCGCCATGCTGTTGACTTTCCATCATGAAACCTCGTGTGTGGTTTTACTCTTCATCTTTCGAGTACTTATATTTTGAACCACGCAGTGACGCGTGTGTAAGTTTGCAATTCCGTTTGTTGTATTAATTTGTTTACGGTGATGCTTAGTAAAATGTTGCCTAAATACTTTTGTCTTGATCAGAATAATGTTATGCGAGCGCGAATGCACCTGCTTTATGAAGGGAGGATGACGAGTTGAATAAAAAGAAACCATTTGTAAGCGCGAGTTTATCTACCACAAAATTTCCATTTTGAATTTTTATTCGTTAATTTTGCTTTTTAAATCGATATTTAAGCAGGTGAATCGGTTCAGATGGGATAATTTTTCGTTTCAATTACGTTAAAACTACCTCGTGGTGGGTAAATTTAACATTTGTGCATAGTTACATGTTTGAAACGTTATTTCTGTAATGTTGTTAAAATATGCCTCCTTTACTGATTTCAATCAAAACCTGTATGGACAGAAGGTGAATACTTTGTTACTTTAGCGTCAAGAACATGAAATTGGTAAGACCAATTGACTCCGGGCAAATGGCTTAAGACAGGAAATCATGGCCTACAGCAAAATCCGCCAACCAAAACTCTCCGATGTGATTGAGCAGCAGCTGGAGTTTTTAATTCTTGAGGGGACACTTCGCCCCGGAGAAAAACTCCCACCGGAACGTGAACTGGCAAAACAGTTCGACGTCTCCCGTCCCTCCTTGCGCGAGGCGATCCAACGTCTCGAAGCGAAGGGTTTGCTGCTTCGTCGTCAGGGCGGTGGCACTTTTGTTCAGAGCAGCCTGTGGCAGAGCTTTAGCGACCCACTGGTAGAGTTGCTCTCCGACCATCCTGAATCCCAGTTTGACCTGCTTGAGACGCGCCATGCGCTGGAAGGTATTGCTGCTTATTACGCCGCACTACGCAGCACGGATGAAGATAAAACGCGTATCCGTGAACTCCACCATGCGATCGAGCTTGCTCAACAGTCCGGCGATCTTGACGGCGAATCTGATGCCGTTCTCCAGTATCAAATTGCTGTCACCGAAGCGGCGCACAATGTGGTACTGCTCCATTTGCTCCGTTGTATGGAGCCGATGCTGGCCCAGAACGTTCGTCAAAACTTTGAATTGCTGTATTCGCGTCGGGATATGCTGCCGTTGGTAAGCAGTCACCGTACGCGTATTTTTGAAGCGATTATCGCCGGGAAGCCGGAAGAGGCACGCGAAGCGTCCCACCGTCACCTGGCGTTTATCGAAGAAATTCTCCTGGACAGAAGCCGTGAGGAAAGCCGTCGTGAACGCGCCTTACGCCGCCTGGAGCAACGAAAGAATTAGTGATTTTTCTGGCAGCAAGTTAACCAGAAGATGTTGTAAATCAAGCGCCATTTAAAGTGCGCGGCAACTAAACGCAGAACCTGTCTTATTACGCTCTCTGGCGAGAACGTAATGGGACAGGTTCCAGATAACTCAACGTATTAGATAGATAAGGAATACCCCCATGTCAGAACGTTTCCCAAATGACGTGGATCCGATCGAAACTCGCGACTGGCTACAGGCGATCGAATCGGTCATCCGTGAAGAAGGTGTTGAGCGTGCTCAGTATCTGATCGACCAACTGCTTTCAGAAGCCCGCAAAGGCGGCGTGAAAGTAGCGGCAGGTACAGGGGCCAGCAATTATGTAAACACTATTGCCGTTGAAGATGAGCCGGAATACCCGGGCAATCTGGAGCTGGAACGTCGTATTCGTTCTGCTATCCGCTGGAACGCCATCATGACCGTACTGCGTGCGTCTAAAAAGGACCTCGAGCTGGGTGGCCACATGGCATCCTTCCAGTCCTCCGCAACGGTATATGATGTGTGCTTCAACCATTTCTTCCGTGCACGCAACGAGCAGGATGGCGGCGACCTGATTTACTTCCAGGGCCACATCTCTCCGGGCATCTATGCACGTGCATTCCTGGAAGGTCGTCTGACTGAAGAGCAGATGAACAACTTCCGTCAGGAAGTTCATGGCAAAGGCCTGTCTTCCTATCCGCACCCGAAACTGATGCCGGAATTCTGGCAGTTCCCGACCGTATCCATGGGTCTGGGTCCAATCGGTGCTATCTACCAGGCTAAATTCCTGAAGTATCTGGAACACCGTGGCCTGAAAGATACCTCTAAGCAGACCGTTTATGCCTTCCTGGGCGATGGCGAGATGGATGAGCCAGAATCTAAAGGCGCTATCACCATCGCGACCCGTGAAAAACTGGACAACCTGGTCTTTGTTATCAACTGTAACCTGCAGCGTCTTGACGGCCCGGTCACCGGTAACGGCAAGATTGTTAACGAACTGGAAGGCATCTTCGCAGGTGCTGGCTGGAACGTTATCAAAGTCATGTGGGGCGGTCGTTGGGATGAGCTGCTGCGTAAAGACACCAGCGGTAAACTGATCCAGCTGATGAACGAAACCGTTGACGGCGACTACCAGACCTTCAAATCCAAAGACGGCGCGTATGTTCGTGAGCACTTCTTCGGTAAATACCCGGAAACCGCAGCACTGGTTGCTGACTGGACTGACGAGCAGATTTGGGCGCTGAACCGTGGCGGTCACGATCCGAAGAAAGTTTACGCTGCACTGAAAAAAGCGCAGGAAACCAAAGGCAAAGCAACTGTAATCCTCGCCCATACCATCAAAGGTTACGGCATGGGTGACACCGCCGAAGGTAAAAACATCGCTCACCAGGTTAAGAAAATGAACATGGACGGCGTGCGTTACATCCGCGACCGTTTCAACGTTCCAGTTACCGATGAGCAGGTTGAAAACCTGTCTTACATTACCTTCCCGGAAGGTTCTGAAGAGCATACCTATCTGCACGCTCAGCGTCAGAAACTGCACGGCTACCTGCCGGCTCGTCAGCCTAACTTCACTGAGAAGCTGGAGCTGCCGGCGCTGGAAGACTTCGGTGCGCTGCTGGAAGAGCAGAACAAAGAAATCTCCACCACTATCGCTTTCGTTCGTGCCCTGAACGTGATGCTGAAGAACAAGTCGATCAAAGATCGTCTGGTGCCGATTATCGCCGATGAAGCACGTACTTTCGGTATGGAAGGTCTGTTCCGTCAGATTGGTATCTACAGCCCGAACGGCCAGCAGTACACCCCGCAGGACCGTGAGCAGGTTGCTTACTACAAAGAAGACGAAAAAGGTCAGATCCTGCAGGAAGGTATCAACGAACTGGGTGCTGGTGCATCCTGGCTGGCGGCTGCGACCTCTTACAGCACCAACGATCTGCCGATGATCCCGTTCTACATCTACTACTCCATGTTCGGGTTCCAGCGTATCGGTGACCTGTGCTGGCAGGCAGGTGACCAGCAGGCGCGCGGCTTCCTGATCGGCGGGACTTCTGGTCGTACGACGCTGAACGGTGAGGGTCTGCAGCACGAAGATGGTCACAGCCATATTCAGTCTCTGACTATTCCGAACTGTATCTCTTACGATCCGTCTTACGCGTACGAAGTTGCGGTCATCATGCACGATGGTCTGGAGCGTATGTACGGTGAGAAACAAGAGAACGTTTACTACTACATCACCACGCTGAACGAAAACTACCACATGCCGGCAATGCCGGAAGGTGCTGAGGAAGGTATCCGTAAAGGTATCTACAAACTCGAAACCCTCGAAGGTAAGAAAGGTAAAGTTCAGCTGTTGGGCTCTGGTTCTATCCTGCGTCACGTCCGTGAAGCAGCGCAGATCCTGGCGAACGACTACGGCGTAGGTTCTGACGTGTATAGCGTCACGTCCTTCACTGAACTGGCGCGTGATGGCCAGGATTGTGAGCGCTGGAACATGCTGCATCCGCTGGAAACTCCGCGCGTTCCGTACATCGCTCAGGTGATGAACGACGCACCGGCTGTAGCATCTACTGACTATATGAAACTGTTTGCCGAACAGGTTCGTACTTATGTACCGGCTGATGATTATCGCGTACTGGGTACTGACGGCTTCGGTCGCTCTGACAGCCGTGAAAACCTGCGTCACCACTTCGAAGTTGATGCTTCCTATGTGGTTGTAGCGGCACTGGGCGAACTGGCTAAACGTGGCGAAATCGATAAGAAAGTGGTTGCTGACGCTATCACCAAATTCAATATCGATGCAGATAAAGTTAACCCGCGTCTGGCGTAAGAGGTAAAAGAAACATGGCTATCGAAATCAATGTACCGGACATCGGGGCTGATGAAGTTGAAATCACCGAGATCCTGGTCAAAGTAGGCGACAAAGTTGAAGCTGAACAGTCGCTGATCACCGTAGAAGGCGATAAAGCCTCTATGGAAGTTCCGTCCCCTCAGGCGGGTATCGTTAAAGAGATCAAAGTCTCTGTTGGCGACAAAACTGAGACCGGCAAACTGATCATGATTTTCGATTCCGCCGACGGTGCAGCAGCTGCTGCACCTGCTCCGGCAGAAGAGAAGCAAGCAGCCGCTCCGGCAGCTGCACCTGCTGCGGCAGCAGCGAAAGACGTACACGTACCGGACATCGGCGGCGACGAAGTTGAAGTCACCGAGATTATGGTCAAAGTCGGCGACACCGTTGCGGCTGAGCAGTCTCTGATCACCGTAGAAGGCGACAAAGCCTCTATGGAAGTCCCGGCACCGTTCGCAGGCACCGTGAAAGAAATCAAAATCAGCACCGGCGATAAAGTGAAAACCGGTTCTCTGATTATGGTCTTCGAAGTTGAAGGCGCGGCACCGGCTGCTGCCCCTGCGCAAGCGGCTGCTCCGGCTCAGGCCACAGCACCTGCACCTGCCGCAGCTCCGGCTCAGGCCGCAAAAGCTGAAGGCAAATCTGACTTCGCAGAAAACGACGCTTACGTCCATGCAACGCCGCTGATTCGTCGCCTTGCGCGCGAATTCGGTGTGAATCTGGCGAAAGTGAAAGGGTCTGGCCGTAAAGGTCGTATCCTGCGCGAAGACGTTCAGGCTTACGTGAAAGACGCGGTTAAACGCGCTGAATCTGCACCGGCAGCTGCGGCTGGCGGCGGTATCCCGGGCATGCTGCCTTGGCCGAAAGTGGACTTCAGCAAGTTTGGTGAAATCGAAGAAGTGGAACTGGGTCGCATCCAGAAAATCTCTGGCGCTAACCTGAGCCGTAACTGGGTGATGATCCCGCACGTTACCCACTTCGATAAAACCGATATCACCGATCTGGAAGCGTTCCGTAAACAGCAGAACGCCGAAGCTGAGAAGCGTAAACTGGATGTGAAATTCACCCCAGTAGTCTTCATCATGAAAGCGGTCGCAGCGGCTCTTGAGCAGATGCCACGCTTCAACAGCTCCCTGTCCGCAGATGGTCAGAAGCTGACGCTGAAGAAATACATCAACATCGGTGTTGCGGTCGATACGCCAAATGGTCTGGTTGTTCCGGTCTTTAAAGATGTGAACAAGAAGAGCATTACCGAGCTGTCTCGTGAACTGACGGTGATCTCTAAGAAAGCGCGTGATGGTAAGCTGACGGCTGGCGAAATGCAGGGTGGTTGCTTCACTATCTCCAGCATCGGCGGCCTGGGGACTACCCACTTCGCACCGATTGTGAACGCGCCTGAAGTGGCTATCCTTGGCGTGTCCAAGTCGGCTATTGAACCGGTGTGGAATGGTAAAGAGTTTACTCCGCGTCTGATGATGCCGATTTCTCTCTCCTTTGACCACCGCGTGATTGACGGTGCTGATGGTGCTCGTTTCATTACCATCATCAACAACACGCTGTCTGACATTCGCCGTCTGGTGATGTAAGCAAAAAAGCCGGCCCGACGGCCGGCTTTTTTCTGGTAATCTCATGAAGTCAGTGAGGTTATTGTGCGAAAGACAAATCGGTTGCCGTTTGTTGTTTCAAAATTGTTAACAATTTTGTAAAATACCGGCGGATAGAACGACCCGGTGGACGACGGGTATAAATTAAGAGGTCATGATGAGCACTGAAATCAAAACTCAAGTCGTGGTACTTGGGGCAGGCCCGGCAGGTTACTCTGCTGCCTTCCGTTGCGCAGATTTAGGTCTGGAGACCGTCATCGTAGAACGTTACAGCACCCTTGGTGGTGTTTGTCTGAACGTCGGCTGTATCCCTTCTAAAGCGCTGCTGCACGTAGCAAAAGTTATCGAAGAAGCGAAAGCACTGGCCGATCACGGTATCGTCTTCGGTGAGCCGAAAACCGATATCGACAAGATTCGTACCTGGAAAGAAAAAGTTATCACTCAACTGACCGGCGGTCTGGCTGGTATGGCTAAAGGCCGTAAAGTGAAAGTGGTAAACGGTCTGGGTAAATTTACTGGGGCTAACACCCTGGAAGTTGAAGGCGAAAACGGTAAAACCGTGATCAACTTCGACAACGCTATCATCGCGGCGGGTTCCCGTCCGATTGAACTGCCATTTATTCCGCACGAAGACCCGCGTGTGTGGGATTCCACCGACGCACTGGAACTGAAAACCGTACCAAAACGCCTGCTGGTTATGGGTGGCGGTATCATCGGTCTGGAAATGGGGACCGTTTACCATGCGCTGGGTTCAGAGATTGACGTGGTTGAAATGTTCGACCAGGTTATCCCTGCTGCCGATAAAGACGTGGTAAAAGTCTTCACCAAACGTATCAGCAAGAAATTCAACCTGATGCTGGAAACCAAAGTGACTGCCGTTGAAGCGAAAGAAGACGGTATTTACGTTTCCATGGAAGGCAAAAAAGCACCTGCTGAAGCACAGCGTTACGACGCCGTACTGGTTGCTATTGGTCGTGTACCGAACGGTAAAAACCTCGATGCAGGCAAAGCGGGCGTTGAAGTTGATGACCGTGGCTTTATCCGCGTGGACAAACAGCTGCGTACCAACGTACCGCACATCTTTGCTATCGGCGATATCGTCGGTCAGCCGATGCTGGCGCACAAAGGTGTTCATGAAGGCCACGTTGCCGCTGAAGTTATCGCTGGTAAGAAACACTACTTCGATCCGAAAGTGATTCCGTCCATTGCCTACACCGAACCAGAAGTTGCCTGGGTCGGTCTGACTGAGAAAGAAGCGAAAGAAAAAGGCATCAGCTACGAAACCGCCACCTTCCCGTGGGCTGCTTCTGGCCGTGCTATCGCTTCTGACTGCGCAGACGGTATGACTAAACTGATTTTCGACAAAGAATCTCACCGTGTTATCGGTGGTGCGATTGTCGGTACCAACGGCGGCGAGCTGCTGGGCGAAATCGGTCTGGCGATCGAAATGGGTTGTGATGCGGAAGACATCGCGCTGACCATCCACGCACACCCGACTCTGCACGAGTCCGTGGGCCTGGCGGCAGAAATCTTTGAAGGTAGCATTACCGACCTGCCGAACCCGAAAGCGAAGAAGAAGTAATCTTCTGACTTTGTAAGAAACGCCTCTTCGGAGGCGTTTTTTTTGCCTGTAACGACCTGTAATCTCAGATAACCTGCCGGGTAGCACTCGCGCTGACCCGGCCTTAGGTTTTTCCCCGTTTTACTGCGTGACGGGTTGCCAGCTTTTATCCGGGGCGTAGGTGGTCAACGCCTGCGCTTTTTCTTGTGATGCTTCACCAAGATCTGCCTGGTAGACGGTGTCATCGCCGTTAATCATAAAGCTCATCACGCCCGTATGACCGTAGCTGACGGGCCAGGCCACCATCGCAAAGCCGCTGGTTTTGTCGGGAAGGATGCGGAAACGATAACCGTGATAACCCGTGCCAGGCTCTTGCGGGCTGAAGGCCGGTCCCAGAGGGCTTGGCGCTTCGCCTGGTGCAACGGGCCAGTACAGGCCATCCTTTTTCCCTTCCGTGCTGACAACCTTCTGCGCATACTTCTGGTTCATCGCAAAATAGCTCTGCTGAGCATCCACATAGGCGTGTAATGCCTCGATGGCGGCGAGTTCGTTGCGGCCAATTTCGCGAGTCTGGATCTCTTCGGCGGCCTGCTGCATATCAAATTGCCAGCCGGATGTGGTTTTGATCACCGGGATTGGCAACTGCCAGCCGCTGTCCCCGACAACAAGGTGCGCGGTATTGCCCTCGACGACGGTATTATGATGGACCTTCCAGTCACGCAGGAAGCGATCAACGGCATCAGGATCGACACCTTCTGACGGCAGAAAATCGCGCCAGTCTTCTCCAAGCAGGTTGTTCATCGCACTTTCATTTTGTTCACCTATCGCGCTGGCCAGTGCGTCGGTTGCCTGGTCTGGTGTACTGAAAGATTGCTGTGCCATCGCGGTGGCCGAAACCATGAACAACACCATTCCACTGAGTAATTTCATTTTCATGTCGGTTCCCTTAACGATGACGGAGTTCACGGTGTTCAGCGCGCCCGCCGGATGCCTGGCGCGATGGTTGGTTGCGGGATATTTCCCTGCTCTGAGCGCCTCGCTGCTGCTGTGCTTGCCAGCTGCCTGAGCGACTATCGTTACCGCTCAGCGCATTGGCGCGCGGCTGACTGGCGCGCTGTTGAGTATTCCGCTGTTGCACGTTGCGTTGCTGTGCAGGTTGCGAAACCCGTTTCTCCTGTCTCTGCGCGGTCGTCTGGCGAGTCTCTCGTTGTTGCGTGCTTGTCCGCTTCGCGGTTTGTGGTTTTGTGTCATAGCCACGGTAGTTGTTGCGCTGAGAAATCTGCTTCAACTGTTGATTTGATGCCTGGCGCTGAGCATCTTTCGTTCCCGGACGCGCGGTCTGAGAAAGCGTTTTACCCGTCGATTTCTCCATCTGACTCATGGCTGCCTGACGCTGGCTATCGCGGTTGACCGCTCTTTGCGGGTTTTGCTGGGTCGCACTGAGCCCGGTTGCCGTGTTTGTGGCGTGGAAGCGGTTATTGAGCTGGTTATTTGCATAGGGCACGCCCTCACGATAGGCCGGGTTATGCTGCCAGGTACGGTTGGCGTCAGTCAGCCGTTGACCACTGATTTTATTGAAGTTATCAACGTTGATATTGATGTTGTTATCGCCGTTGCGGTTATAACCGCCATGATTATCCCAGTCATCATTATTATGGTGGTGGTCCCAGTCGTCGTCGTCATCCCAGTCGATGTTGCTGAAGATGGCATAGGTTGTCGCTACCCCCAGACTGAAGCCTAAACCGTTAACGAAGCTGCTGCCAAATTGCTCACCGGGCGATGGCGGCAGATAGGTGGGCGGATAGGCGGTGTTTGGCCAGGTGCCGTACACCGTATTTGGGTTATAGGTCGGAACGTAAACCACCTGTGGATCGGCGGATTCAATTTTGATAACCGTTGGGCTTGTTGTGGTGGTGGTCGTGGTATGGGTTGTCGACTGACTGGTGTCGGTTTTCGTCGGTGCAGGCTTTGTTACGGTGGTAACCGTCTGCTGAGGCGTTGATTGTAATGCCCCGGTTTGCTGCGCCAGTGCGCGCAGGCGTTGAACGGAGTCCATCACGTCCTGTGGCTGCGCGAGGAAAGCATCACCCAGGCTTTGTACCCACGGCGGATTTTCACCTAACAGTGACATCAACTGAGGAAACGCGACCAGTGATTTTACGCTAGGGTCCCAGGGCTGTCCGGCAACGGCCTGAATAGCGGCGTCACCCTGCATTTTAGGATTGTCTTTAGACCACTGCGCGGCCTGGATAACGTTGGCCGGGTAGGTCGCCGCCATCAAAATTTGCGACAGCAATGCATCCGGGTACAGCGCGACTGGCGCAACCCACTGATCGATTTGTGCGGCAGTGTATGTTGGTGCGACAGCAGGTGCGGATTGCACGGCAGGTGCAGCTACGGGCGCTGGAGCAGGTGCTGAAGGTTGTTGTGCGACAGGGGCCGGTGCAACGGGTTCCGTTGTGCGGCTTTTGACGAACATCACGCCAGAGGCGGCAAACAGCCCGGCACTGCACAGAAGGACGAGCAGATGTGGCTTAAAGGGCAACTTCATAAAATGACTCCAACGAGACAAGCGCTGTGCCGTAAGGCGTTTCTGTTGCCGCGAGTATTATTCACCCGTGTTTTACAGTTTTGACTTTTATTGGGTAACCGCCCGGTATGTCCGGAAAAAGAGTGTGAACATTTATTACACAATTATATCTGATGCCTGAAAACGCGTAGAAATATTCTGATGCCGCCGTTTTAAATCAATCGCTTTAAGAGAGTGGGAGGGGACACAAATTTGCCTCGCCTCCTTGCTATACCATTCTTAACGATTCAGCCAATTTTTTATGTTGCTTTTTTGTAAACGGATTAACACTTAGTGAAAATCCTGTTATTGTGCCTTATGCGGTACCGGGCATTTACCCTACAAACTGCTGTCTCACAGGAGCGTGAAGAGAATCGCCTACCGCATATGACAATGAGAGCGAGGAGATACCGTCGTGCTAGAAGAATACCGTAAGCACGTAGCTGAGCGTGCCGCCTTAGGGATTGTGCCAAAACCGTTAGACGCAACCCAAATGGCCGCACTTGTCGAGCTGCTGAAGACTCCGCCTGTGGGCGAAGAAGAATTCCTGTTAGACCTGTTGATCAACCGCGTTCCTCCTGGCGTAGATGAAGCCGCTTATGTTAAAGCGGGTTTTCTTGCTGCCGTCGCGAAAGGCGACACTATGTCCCCGCTGGTGACACCAGAGAAAGCCATTGAACTGCTGGGCACCATGCAAGGCGGATACAACATTCATCCGCTGATTGACGCGCTGGACGATGCGAAACTGGCGCCGATTGCCGCTAAAGCACTGTCCCATACGCTGCTGATGTTCGATAACTTCTATGACGTAGAAGAAAAAGCCAAAGCGGGCAACGCCTACGCGAAGCAGGTAATGCAGTCCTGGGCCGATGCCGAATGGTTCCTGAACCGTCCAGCACTCGCTGAGAAAATGACCGTTACCGTGTTCAAAGTGACCGGCGAAACCAATACCGACGACCTGTCTCCGGCTCCGGATGCATGGTCGCGTCCGGATATCCCGCTGCACGCGCTGGCGATGTTGAAAAACGCCCGCGAAGGCATTGAGCCGGATCAACCGGGTGCCGTTGGTCCGATCAAACAGATTGAAGAACTGCAGAAGAAAGGCTACCCACTGGCCTACGTTGGCGACGTTGTCGGCACCGGTTCTTCACGTAAATCTGCGACCAACTCCGTACTGTGGTTCATGGGCGATGACATCCCGAACGTGCCGAACAAGCGCGGCGGTGGTCTGTGCCTCGGTGGTAAAATTGCGCCAATCTTCTTCAACACCATGGAAGATGCAGGCGCGCTGCCGATTGAAGTGGACGTAAACAACCTGAACATGGGCGACGTGATTGACGTTTACCCACTCAAAGGTGAAGTGCGTAACCATGAAACCAATGAACTGCTGGCGACCTTTGAGCTGAAAACCGATGTGCTGATTGACGAGGTACGCGCCGGTGGCCGTATTCCGCTGATCATCGGTCGCGGCCTGACCACCAAAGCGCGTGAAGCGCTGGGTCTGCCGCACAGCGACGTATTCCGTCAGGCGAAAGACGTGGCGGAAAGCAACCGCGGCTACTCGCTGGCACAGAAAATGGTCGGGCGTGCCTGCGGTGTTACCGGTATTCGTCCGGGTGCTTACTGCGAACCGAAAATGACCTCTGTAGGTTCTCAGGACACCACCGGTCCAATGACCCGTGATGAACTGAAAGACCTGGCGTGCCTGGGCTTCTCCGCAGACCTGGTGATGCAGTCGTTCTGTCATACCGCCGCCTATCCGAAGCCGGTTGACGTGACCACGCACCACACACTGCCTGACTTCATCATGAACCGTGGCGGCGTCTCGCTGCGTCCGGGCGATGGTGTTATTCACTCGTGGCTGAACCGCATGCTGCTGCCGGATACCGTCGGTACCGGTGGTGACTCGCATACCCGTTTCCCGATCGGTATTTCCTTCCCGGCGGGTTCTGGTCTGGTAGCGTTTGCCGCTGCAACCGGCGTGATGCCGCTGGATATGCCGGAGTCAGTGCTGGTGCGCTTCAAAGGCAAAATGCAGCCGGGTATCACCCTGCGCGATCTGGTCCATGCGATCCCGCTGTACGCGATCAAGCAGGGCCTGCTGACCGTTGAGAAGAAAGGTAAGAAAAACATCTTCTCCGGCCGCATCCTGGAAATCGAAGGCCTGCCGGATCTGAAAGTCGAGCAGGCATTTGAACTGACCGATGCGTCCGCTGAGCGTTCTGCTGCTGGCTGTACCATTAAGCTGAACAAAGAGCCGATCGTTGAGTACCTGACATCTAACATCGTCCTGCTGAAGTGGATGATCGCAGAAGGTTACGGTGACCGTCGTACGCTGGAACGTCGTATCCAGGGCATGGAAAAATGGCTGGCGGATCCACAGCTGCTCGAAGCCGACGCTGACGCAGATTATGCGGCAGTGATCGACATCGATCTGGCGGATATCAAAGAGCCAATCCTGTGTGCGCCGAACGATCCTGACGACGCGCGTCTGCTGTCTGACGTGCAGGGTGAGAAGATCGACGAAGTGTTCATCGGTTCCTGCATGACCAACATTGGTCACTTCCGTGCCGCAGGTAAGCTGCTGGATGCGCATAAAGGCCAGCTGCCGACCCGTCTGTGGGTGGCGCCGCCAACCCGTATGGATGCCGCACAGCTGACCGAAGAGGGCTATTACAGCGTCTTTGGTAAGAGCGGGGCGCGTATTGAGATCCCGGGCTGTTCACTGTGCATGGGTAACCAGGCGCGTGTGGCCGACGGTGCGACCGTGGTGTCAACGTCAACGCGTAACTTCCCGAACCGTTTAGGTACCGGCGCGAACGTCTATCTGGCGTCTGCGGAACTGGCGGCCGTGGCGGCGCTGATTGGCAAGCTGCCAACGGCGGAAGAGTATCAGACCTATGTTGCCCAGGTGGATAAAACCGCCGTGGATACCTACCGTTATCTGAACTTTGACCAGCTCTCTCAGTACACCGAGAAAGCGGACAGCGTGATTTTCCAGACGGCGGTATAATTCGCTAGCGGATTTTGCACAAAAACGCATCAATGCCCGGAGAGGTCAACTTCTTCGGGCATTTTTATTTCGATTCCTTATACCCGTTACGCTTTTTTTCTGCCGCGCTGCTGCGATAATTACAGCAAGGTGCAGTGCGGTATTGGCGCATTGCCGGGAGCAGAGGAACACATTATGGATTACGAATTTCTGCGCGATATTACCGGAGTGGTAAAAGTGCGTATGTCCATGGGCCACGAAGTGGTAGGGCACTGGTTTAATGAAGAAGTGAAAGAAAACCTAGCCTTACTGGATGAAGTGGAACAAGCAGCGCGTGCGGTAAAAGGCAGTGAGCGTTCCTGGCAGCGGGCAGGGCATGAGTACACGCTCTGGCTGGATGGCGAAGAAGTCATGGTGCGTGCCAATCAACTGGAGTTTACGGGCGACGAAATGGAAGAAGGGATGAACTACTACGACGAAGAGAGTTTGTCTCTGTGCGGCGTCGAAGATTTCCTGCAGGTGGTGGCGGCATACCGCGAATTTGTTCAGCAGAAATAATGACTGCCTCCCTGTCGGGAGGCGGTTTTCATTTAGTGGGCAAAAGTGAGATGAAACAATCTGGCGGTCAGTTTCTCCGGTAGTGAAATCATTAATTCATGTTTGTTGATCGTTGGCTGACAGAGCACTTTGGCGAAGTGCGGGTAAACGCAACTTGCCTGCGTGACGCCACCGAGTGGTAGCGTGATTGAACTCTGCTCACTTTCCATACGCCAGACCGCCAGCCAGGCTTCATTTTCGTTACGCAGACCAAATGCCAGCCACGGTGACGCGAAAGAGGGCATGCCAAGAGGCCAGAACGGCTCGAGGTGAGGGATCTGCTGGCGAAACGATTTATACAGTGCGATCCCTTCCTGAATCAGTTCGAAACGCTCTTCGCTCAGTTCCGCCAGATGCCCGCTTTGATGAACCCGCAGCAGCAGGCTATTCACCATGTTCATCACCACTTCTTCACGGTCGCCTTCACGTAAGGGATAAGACCAAATGGCGGCCTGTTCAGGCGTTACCGCCGAGGCCGCAGCGGCGGCAATCGAGGCCATTAAGCGATAGTCGGTCTGATCGGTAACGGATTGAATGCTGTGCTGCTGCAAAAGCGCATAGTCCATGCGCAAGCCGCCACTGCCGCAGTTTTCAATCACCAGTTGCGGGTAGCGAGCCATGATGTTTTTCAGCCAGCTAAGATAAGCCCTATTGTGCTGTAGCAATCCGTCGCCGGGGCTGTCGGCTGCGTACTCTGTCCCGATACCCGCATTAATGTTGTAATCCATTTTGATATAGCTGATGCCATATTCCTCGACCAGACGGGAAATAACCCGATCGGCATGCTCCAGCACTAAAGGATGGCGAAAATCCAGCTGATAGCGCTGATGGTCAATAACCCGTTTGCCGTGGCGCAGGAAAAAACACGCATCAGGTAAGGATTGCGCCAGCGGGCAGGCAATCCCCATCACTTCCAGTTCCAGCCACAACCCCGATTTCATGCCTTTGGCGGTAATATAATCGAGCGGTTCACGGATCCCTCCGGGAAAGCGTGTTGGTGCGGGAAGCCATTCGCCGACCCCGTCCCACCATTCACCATCAGAGTACCAGCCGCAGTCGATACAAAAGTACTCACATCCCGCATTTGCGGCGGCGTCAATGAGTGGCAGCAGCTTCGCGGTGGTTGGATCGCCGGAAAGACAGTTCATATAGTCATTGAATATCACCGGGAGCCACTGGTTATCCGCCGACGGGCGTAGTATTTTTCGTCGATAACGGGTAATTTCCCGTAGCGCTTCTTGCAACCCTCCCTGAACCAGCGCAACGGCGACCGGTACGGAAGTAAAGGTTTCTCCCGGAGCGAGATTTTTCCACCAATGACTTTCATTCTCGGTGGGGCCGCTGACTTGCAAATAGAGATGGTCGCGTAAATCGCCAATTTCCCACTGCCATGAGCCGCTGTGTTCAATCTGCCATAGTAGCGTGGTGCCAGCTGCGGTATCCTCAAAAGCGGCGCAGGGCAAATAGCCAATGCTGGACCAGGTTCCGGTACTCTCAACCGAGAGACGATCGAGTGAAAAATGGTTCACTTTATCCAGTCCGAGGTCCGGCAGTGAGCGACTCTTCCACTGTGCCTCGCCGTACCAGTTATTATGCGGCAAGTGCAGAAGTGCTGTTTTTTCCCATTGCTGGCTATTGATGGCAAACAGCGTTAAGGAGCTGACATATTCCAGTCCGAGGTGCTCAGGGGAATCATTGCGTACCTCGCACCAGACTCGCACCGTACGCGTGTCGCGAAAATGCTGAAGGTGCCAGCTTACGGCTATCGCATCACCGTTAAGGCTGATTTCAAGCTTCTTTCCCCGCTCATTTTCGCTAAAACAATGGGACTGGTAGCGTAACGATGAACCCGGCTCGCTGCCGGTATGTTTGCGGGCATGGTGATCGTTTTGGTTGTAGCCGCTGGCATGTACCTGTACCAGCGGAAACTCCCCGTGCACCGCGCAATCTCTGGTTGTTGAAAACCGGCTAATATAAATTTGCTGTTTTTCATTAAGCGAAAAAGAAATATACAAATTATCTTCAGTAAATTCTATAAAACTCATGTCCGATACTCCATTTTATCATCGGCCAATGTTGCGTAATTTTTTTCCTGCCATTAGATTCTGTTCAATTTTTTCTAGTGAAATGTTTTTTGTTTCAGGAACAAAGAAATAAATAATGATAATGGCAGTAAGGTTTAATAAGGCATATAGATAGAACGTGTGGGCGCTACCTAATGTATTGAGTAGCGACAGGAAGGTTGCACTGACAATCATCCCGGCGATATGGCAGGTAAATGTGGAACAGGTAATGCCAAATTCACGCCCTTTTAATGGCTGAATTTCGGAGCATAATAACCAGATTAGCGGGCCTGCTGACATAGAAAAACCGACGATAAACAGTAGCAGCATCGCCACGGTGACGCCTTTCTCCATCACCGATAACGCATCACCACCCAGTAGTGAGCCTACCACACTCATCGCAATGCCCATGGTGATAAAACCAACATACAGCATAGGCTTACGTCCCCAACGGTCGACAAAACCGACGGCGATAAAGGTCGCCACCGTCATCACCAGGCCAACGATTACCGTTCCCCACATTTGGTCTGCTGTAGAACTAAAGCCAATTTCGTGGAAGATACGCGGCGCGTAGTACATCATCACATTGACGCCGGAGAACTGTTGCATGACTTGCAGGACGATCCCTAATCCGACACTACGGCGAAAGTGTTTATTTTCTTTAAATAAATGCCAGCCGTGTTGTTTAACTTTAAGCTGTTCTTTAATTTCCTGCAGCTCGCTTTCAACCTCTTCGCGGCTGTTGCGCAGGCGCAGCAATACGGCTCTGGCATCCTCTTCTCTGCCATGCATCATCAGCCAGCGTGGGCTACGAGGCAGGAACAAAGCGCCAAACAGGAAAACCAGTGATGGGATAGCCACAACCAGCAGCATTCCACGCCAGTTGCCGCTGTAGCTGAAGGCGGTATTGGTCAGAAAGACGATTAAAATTCCGAGAGCAATCATTAACTGATAAGCGGAAATCATCGCACCGCGGATATTTTTTGGCGTGATTTCAGAAAGATAAAGCGGCGTTGCGTAAGAGGCGACGCCGAGGCCAACACCGAGAATTAAGCGACCGGCGATCAACATATCCGCGCTGACGGCACAGGTACAGATAATGGCACCGATACAGAATGAGCCAGCGGCAATGAGCAGGGCATATTTACGCCCTAATCGATACGCCAGAAAGCCGCTGCACAGGGTTGCAGCTGCGGCACCGACCATCATTGAGCTGACGATCCATTCTTGTTGGTTATCAAGTAGATGATATTCTTTGGCGATAAGCGGGAGTGCGCCGGAGATGACGCCAATATCCAGGCCGAATAACAAACCGGCGAGAGCCGCTAACAGACAAATCCAAATCACCTGTGGCCGTGTTTTATTGACGGATGCCGCAACAGGAAGCGGGCTATCTAATTGCATAGGGATTACCTTTGTTAGTTTTGTTTGTAGGTGTCTTAAAAAAATACTTAATCGATTTCGTATTATTTTATGCTAGATCTGAAAAATAACGATAGCAATGGCTTTTCCTACGTAATTGTGATCTCTTCAACATAATCATGTTGTGTTAAAATGATTTTTTATTGTCATCGGGAAATTAATGGTTTAGATTGCAGAAATATCCTTGTCTGAAGCAATTTAGTCCATGCGGAAAAATGAATATTAAAGAACTTGCTGAGTTTCTGAATCTTTCTACGGCGACGGTCTCGAAGGCGTTGAATAACAAAAGCGATATCAGTAACCATACGCGGAAAAAAGTGCTGGAGGCGGCGGAAAAACTGGGCTATCGGCCGAATGCTTCCGCCCGGCATCTGCGCAGCGGTAAGGTGGGGGCCGTGGCGCTGCTGCTGCCTGCCGCAGACGGCGGCAACGTTCATACCGCATCATTTTTTATGCGTATTGCCAGAGGGCTACAGTCCAGCTTGAAAGCCAGCGGTATCGATCCTGTCATCCACATCACCACAGATCGGCAGGGGGAGCAGCAACTGTTGCAAAAAATCATTGAGCAAAACCGTGCGGATGCGGTCATCCTGACGGATACGCGTATTGATGATGAGCGGATTTTATTGCTGAACGATCGACGGTTTCCTTTCGTCACGATGGGACAAAGTCGGGTGCTGAAAGGGCATTTTAACTGGGTCGATTTCCACCATGAAGAGATGGGGCGGCAGTGCGTGCGTTTTGCGCTGCGTCAGGGGGCAAAGCGTATTGCTGTTGCGACGCTAGGTGCTGACAGCATGCATGGGCTGCAGTTTCTTGACGGCTGTCTGGAGGAAATGCGTGAAAGTGGACAAACGCCGAACGACGGGCTGATTTTCTTTGGTGCCGTTGCTGAGTCATCTGGTGAGGAGGCCATGCAGAAGTTTATGCAGCAAAATGCAAAGCCTGACTTTATTATTTTTATTAACGACTTTCTGCTGATGGGCGCCTGCCATTATCTGGCTGGATTGCCTGATTGCGGTCTGGATGAAAAGTCGATGCTGTGCGCCACGGCGAGCAGCGACTTTTCGTCACGGGTGATGTCGTCCGCCTGCCTGTTTACCGTCGATCACGAAGAGGTCGGGCGACAGTTGGGCGAAGCGGTACTACGGGTGACACAGGGGGATAACGCGGTGAAGTCGGTTTTGCTGACGCTGCCGGTCAACGCCATCCGGCATCACATTATTTAACGTAGGCCAACAGGCTCAGGGAGTCACGCGCCAGCGCTTTGCACTTTTTGGCAACCGGGATCCCGATACCGCTTAAATCGCGATAGCTGTCTTCACCGAGTGATTTCATGTCGAAGGTGTCGTAATTACTGAGGTCCCACTGGTTCTGCTGGGCAAAAAAGACCAGTGCGCGACGGATCTGCCCATTGGGCAAATTCTGGTATCCACAGTCATTTTTCAGAAAGACAAACACTGCCGTTAAATCGGCCATATCTTCGGCTTCGGACTCGCTGAGCGCGTAGCTATTTGCGCATACGGCCATCAGGCTGCCGAACAAAATTGTTCTGAAAAACGTCTTCATTGCTTCTACCACTGCATCACGGAATTTAAACGTTAGCACACTGCGAGCGAAGCGACGACCTTTATTATCAGCGGTTCACTTGACCTTCCCGTAAGGGGAAGGCTTATGCTTAAAAGATAGCCTGCTTAAGCTGCTGAATATAAGGAAGTGATTATGCAACGTCGTGACTTTTTAAAGTACTCCGTGGCGCTGGGCGTCGCGTCAGCGTTACCTCTCTGGAGCCGTTCGGTTTTCGCTGCTGAGCGTCCTGCGTTACCTATCCCTGATCTGTTAACGACAGATGCTGCCGATCGTATACAGTTGATCGTTCAAGCCGGGCAGTCGACCTTTGCAGGTAAAACCGCGACCACCTGGGGATATAACGGTAATTTACTGGGACCGGCGCTGAAACTGCAGAAAGGTAAAGCGGTCACCGTTGATATCCATAATCAGCTGGCCGAAGAGACGACGCTGCACTGGCACGGCCTGGAAATTCCCGGTGACGTCGATGGCGGACCGCAAGGGGTTATTCAGGCGGGCGGGAAACGTTCTGTGACCTTCACGCCCGAACAACGGGCAGCGACCTGCTGGTTCCACCCACATCAGCACGGCAAAACCGGTCGTCAGGTGGCGATGGGGCTGGCCGGACTGGTGCTGATTGAAGATGAGGACATCCACAAACTGCTGTTGCCGAAACAGTGGGGCATTGATGATGTTCCGGTGATTATTCAGGACAAACAGTTCTCCGCAGACGGACAAATTAACTATCAGCTGGATATGATGACCGCCGCCGTCGGGTGGTTTGGCGATACGCTGCTGACTAACGGGGCGATGTATCCGCAGCATGCCGCGCCGCGCGGTTGGCTGCGTCTGCGTTTGCTGAATGGCTGTAACGCCCGCTCACTTAACGTGGCGGCCAGCGACAACCGTCCACTGTACGTCATTGCCAGCGACGGCGGACTGTTGGCAGAGCCGGTGAAAGTCTCCGAGCTGCCCATGCTGATGGGCGAACGGTTTGAAGTGCTGGTGGATATCAGCGATGGCAAAGCTTTTGATCTGGTCACGCTGCCGGTGAGCCAGATGGGGATGGCGATTGCGCCCTTTGATAAGCCGCATCCGGTGATGCGCATTCAGCCGTTGCGTATCACCGCTTCCGGTACGCTGCCAGACACGTTGACCACCCTGCCAGCCTTGCCTTCACTGGAAGGACTGACGGTGCGCAGGCTGCAGCTGTCTATGGACCCGATGCTCGACATGATGGGCATGCAGATGCTGATGCAGAAATATGGCGACCAGGCCATGGCAGGCATGGGGCATGGGCAGATGATGGGGCATATGAATAATGGCGAGATGGGCCACGGTAAAATGAATCATGGCAACATGAATCACGGTAATATGAATCACGGCAATATGGGTAGCATGGACCACGGCGGGACGTTCGATTTCCATAATGCCAACCGCATTAATGGCCAGGTATTTGATATGAATAAACCGATGTTTGCCGCGACGAAAGGTCAGCACGAACGCTGGGTGATTTCCGGGCAGGGCGACATGATGCTGCATCCGTTCCATATTCACGGCACCCAATTCCGCATTCTGTCTGAGAACGGTAAAGCACCGGCGGCGCACCGTGCGGGCTGGAAGGATACTGTTCGTGTTGAAGGCGGCGTCAGCGAAGTATTAGTGAAGTTTGATCACGATGCACCGAAAGAGCATGCCTATATGGCGCACTGCCATCTGTTAGAGCATGAAGACACCGGCATGATGCTCGGCTTTACCGTGTAACAAAATGACCGGATGGCATTTTTGCCATCCGGTAAAACAGGATGTTCTTAAAATGGGCATTTACCGTTTCATTCATTAGCGCGGCGGATATACTGATATGATTAATAATAAATCATGAGGTTAGAATGGATCTTTTCCGCAAGGTACTCACCGCATCTTTTGTCATGATGGTGGCGATTTCAGCGCATGCCGAAATGAAAATGCAACGCCAGAATATCCCGCAGCTCAATTTGAGTATCGAAATTCCGCAAACGCTGACGCCAATGTCCGACGAAATGGCGAAAATTAAGTACCCTTCGGAAAATCGTCCGCAGGTTATTTATGGCGACGAGCGTGGCAAGGCCTCTTTAGGGATGACCGCCGGGCGCAGCGCGTTGCCCGCATCACAGTTGGATCAAGCGAAAGATGCGATGCTAAAAATGCTGACTAACTTCAAACCGCAGGCGGAAGCCGTGACCGTGGATGGGCATAAAGCCTGGCTAATTACCTTCCGCTCCCAGGCGCCGGATACCGAAATCCTGAATATGATGCTGGTAACGTCGGAAAAAGATAAAGCCGTGCAGGTCGCTTTTAATATGACCAAAGATTTGGTTGAACAATATCAGGATGTGGCGAAAGCATCGTTAATGTCGCTTAAATTTGATAAGTGATTGTTGTCAAAAATCTGAGAGCAATAAAATACCCGCAGTAAATAGCGGGTATTTTTATTGAGTCTTGCTCAGGGTGGCCAGGGAAGACCCATGTTCTCTGTTCTGGTGTGGGGTAAAGATACCGTCATAGGACAACAGATGCCGCGAATAAAGGCTTTTACTGGTATACTTCGTACCTTGCGCTTAGATGCTGTCTTATTAAGAGTGAGCATTGAGTGATTTGTTTTTAAATCATATGGTTAGAGATATGAAACATACTGTAGAAGTCATGATCCCGGAAGCGGAGATCAAAGCGCGCATTGCTGAACTCGGGCGTCAGATTAACGAACGTTACAAGGACAGCGGCAGTGACATGGTGCTGGTTGGTCTGTTACGCGGCTCATTTATGTTTATGGCAGACCTGTGCCGTGAAGTGCATGTCTCCCACGAAGTCGACTTCATGACTGCCTCAAGCTACGGCAGCGGCATGTCGACTACCCGTGATGTTAAAATCCTCAAAGACCTGGATGAAGACATTCGTGGTAAAGATGTACTGATTGTCGAAGATATCATCGACTCCGGTAACACGCTGTCAAAAGTGCGTGAAATCCTCAGCCTGCGCGAGCCGAAATCTCTGGCTATTTGTACGCTGCTGGACAAACCCTCCCGTCGTGAAGTGAATGTTCCAGTCGAATTTATCGGCTTTTCCATTCCGGATGAGTTTGTTGTCGGTTATGGCATTGACTACGCCCAGCGTTATCGCCATCTGCCGTATGTTGGCAAAGTGGTACTGCTGGACGAGTAAAACTGCGAACGTGCCTGATGGTGAGCGTTTTGTAGGCCGGGTAAGGCGTAGCCGCCCCCCGGCAATGTTGCGTTACTTATGGTTACTGTGCTTTTGGCTGAGGTTCGACAGCCCCTGTCGGTAGCGCTGTTCCAGGGATTCACGGCTGGTGGCGGTCACGTCCAGATCGCGAAGTAGGCCATCATGAATACCGTAGGCCCATCCGTGAATAGTGACCTTCTGACCACGCTTCCAGGCTGAACGCATGATGGTGGAGTGGCCCAGGTTGTAGACCTGCTCCATGACATTCAGCTCGCACAGTGTATCAATACGACGCTCCGGCGGCATTTCCCCGAGCAGCGAGCTGTGTTTAAACCAGATATCGCGGATATGCAGCAACCAGTTATCAATCAGTCCCAATTCTGTGTTTTCAATGGCGGCCTGTACGCCACCGCAACCGTAGTGCCCACAAATAATAATGTGTTCCACTTCCAGCACATCAACCGCATACTGAACCACTGAGAGGCAGTTCAGATCGGTATGAATTACCAGATTGGCAACATTACGGTGAACAAATAATTCGCCCGGTTCAAGACCGGTTAAACGTTCCGCGGGAACGCGGCTATCGGAGCATCCAATCCATAGAAAGCGCGGATTCTGCGCATGCGTCAGCGTTTCAAAAAATCCGGGGTCCTCTTCTATCAGCATCTTTGACCATAGTGCATTGTTGCTGATAAGTGTATCTATGTCTTTCATGGAGGCTGTAACCCAGTAAATTGCGTTGCGCTAATATAGGGTAACTCCTGATTTATTAAAACCAAATATCAAGTATTAGAATGTAAGGTAAGTAAAAAACCATGACCATTGCTCTGGAACTTCAACAACTTAAAAAGACTTATCCCGGTGGCGTTCAGGCGCTACGCGGCATAGATTTGCAAGTCGAAGCGGGTGATTTTTATGCGCTTTTAGGTCCTAACGGCGCAGGAAAGTCCACCACCATCGGGATTATCAGCTCGCTGGTGAACAAATCCTCAGGGCGGGTGAGCGTCTTTGGCTACGATCTTGAAAAAGATACGGTTAACGCTAAACGCCAGCTTGGGCTCGTGCCGCAGGAGTTTAACTTTAACCCGTTTGAAACCGTGCAGCAGATCGTGGTGAACCAGGCGGGCTATTACGGCGTTGAGTATAAAGAGGCGGTAAAACGCAGCAAAATTTATCTAAAACAGCTCGATCTGTGGGAAAAACGTAACGAACGGGCGCGTATGTTGTCCGGCGGTATGAAGCGACGTTTGATGATCGCCCGTGCCTTGATGCATGAGCCGAAGCTACTGATCCTCGATGAACCGACGGCGGGCGTTGATATCGAACTGCGTCGTTCAATGTGGGGATTTTTAAAAGATTTAAACGACAAAGGCACGACGATTATTCTGACCACCCACTACCTCGAAGAGGCGGAAATGCTGTGCCGTAATATCGGTATTATTCAGCATGGTGAGCTGGTGGAGAATACGTCGATGAAAAACCTGCTTTCCAAACTGAAATCCGAGACCTTTATTCTCGATTTAGCAGCGAAAAGCCCGTTGCCCAAACTGGAGGGCTATCAATACCGTCTGGTTGATACTTCCACGCTGGAAGTCGAAGTGCTGAGAGAGCAGGGGGTAAACAGCGTGTTTTCCCAGCTGAGCGCCCAGGGCGTTCAGGTATTGAGTATGCGTAACAAGGCGAACCGACTGGAGGAGCTGTTTGTTTCTCTGGTGCATGACAAACAAGGAGATCGCACATGATGCAGCTTTACTGGGTCGCACTGAAAAGCATCTGGGCGAAAGAGATCCACCGTTTTATGCGGATCTGGATCCAGACGCTGGTCCCACCGGTCATTACCATGACGCTGTATTTTATTATCTTCGGTAATTTGATTGGCTCACGCATCGGCGAAATGCACGGCTTTAGCTATATGCAGTTCATCGTACCGGGGCTGATTATGATGGCGGTCATTACCAATTCGTACGCCAACGTCGCGTCGTCATTTTTCAGCGCCAAGTTTCAACGCAACATTGAAGAACTGCTGGTCGCGCCGGTACCGACGCACGTCATTATTACCGGTTTTGTCGGTGGTGGCGTGGCGCGCGGGCTGTGCGTAGGTATTCTGGTGACCGCTATCTCCCTGTTCTTTGTGCCGTTTCAGGTACATTCGTGGGTCTTTGTGGCGCTTACGCTCGTCCTGACGGCGGTCCTGTTCTCGCTGGCCGGATTGCTGAATGCGGTTTTTGCCAAAACCTTTGACGATATCAGTCTGATCCCGACCTTTGTGCTGACACCGCTGACCTACCTGGGCGGCGTGTTCTACTCGCTAACGCTGCTGCCGCCGTTCTGGCAGGGACTGTCGCACCTGAACCCGATTGTCTACATGATCAGTGGTTTCCGCTACGGTTTCCTCGGCATTCATGATGTACCGCTGGTCACGACCTTTGGCGTGCTGGTGGTGTTTATTGCCGCCTTTTATTTACTCTGCTGGTATCTGATTCAACGCGGACGTGGGTTACGTAGCTGATTCTTTCTTCCTCTCCCGGACCGGGAGAGGAAGACTTTTGATGTTTATCACCGTTATGTATTTATCACCCTGATAAACTACTTGTCTGCTAAGGAGGTAGGCAATGTTAGGTTGGGTGATTACCTGTCATGACGATACGGCACAGGATATGCTGCATCGTCTGGAAAAAAAGTTCGGCTCGCAGGCGCAATGCCGGGCGGTAGGGTTTTGGCGTGGACTGAGTTCAAATATGTTAAGTCGGATGATGTGCGATGCCCTGCATGACACCGATTCTGGCGAGGGTGTGATATTCCTGACGGATATTCCAGGTGCTGCGCCTTATCGCGCGGCGGCATTGATGAGCCATAAACATTCCCAGTGTGAAGTGATCTCAGGCGTGACGTATCCATTGCTTGAGCGAATGCTTTTGTCGCGAGAATCGATGAGCAGCGCGGCGTTTCGCAATCAAATTGTTTCCCTCGGCGGTCCTGATGTCACCAGCCTGTGGCATCAGCAACAGAAAAATCCCCCCTTTGTGTTGAAGCATGATTTGTATGAGTATTAAGCATTGGTATTGATGATGCTTTTGCTACAATAACCGAGGTTTTTCGCCTCGGTTATTCCATATGGTTATGCGTGCTCTGCTTATTCTGATGTTCCTGTTTTCTGGTTTTGCGGTTGCGGCGTTGCCTGCGCGCTATATGCAAACCACTGAAGATGCTGCTGTCTGGGCACTGGTTGGCAATAAAATGGTGACGGTAGGGAATATTCGTGCGGGCCAGATCCTCTCGGTCATTCCCGGTGGCGAAGACTATTACGCGTTTACCTTTGGCTTCGGTAAGGGATTTATCGATAAAGGCCATCTGGAGCGCGTTCAGGGGCGACAGAAGGTCGAAGATGGACTGGGCGATCTCAATAAGCCCCTGAGCAATCAGAATCTGATCACCTGGAAAGATACGCCGGTTTATAACGCCCCCGACGCCGGGAGTGCGCCGTTTGGCGTGCTGGCGGACAATCTGCGCTATCCCATAATAAACAAGCTGAAAGACAGGCTGAACCAGACGTGGTTTCAAATCCGTATTGGCGACCGGCTGGCTTATATCAGCGCCTTAGATGCTCAGACCGATAATGGGATCCCGGTGCTGACTTACCATCACATTCTGCGTGATGAAGAGAACACCCGTTTTCGCCATACCTCGACGACCACTTCCGTACGTGCTTTCAGCAACCAGATGACCTGGCTGCGTGATATGGGCTACACCACGCTGACGATGTACCAGTTAGAAGACTACGTGCGTAACCGCGCTAATCTGCCCGCGCGCGCGGTGGTGGTAACCTTTGACGATGGCCTGAAGTCGGTCAGCCGCTATGCGTATCCGGTGTTGAAACAATACGGCATGAAAGCAACGGCGTTTATTATCTCATCGCGTATTAAGCGGCATCCGCAAAAGTGGGATCCAAAATCGCTGCAGTTTATGAGCGTCTCTGAATTGAATGGCATCAGGGATGTGTTTGACTTTCAGTCACATACCCATTTTTTACATCGGGTAGATGGTTACCGTCGGCCGATCCTGCTGAGTCGTAGCCACCATAATATCCTGTTTGATTTTGCCCGTTCGCGGCGCGCGCTGGCGCAGTTTAATCCGCATGTGCTGTACCTCTCATACCCCTTTGGCAGTTATAACGCTACGGCGGTGACAGCGGCAGGAGAGGCGGGGTTTCACTTAGCGGTGACGACGGTGAAAGGGAAGGTGAAACCGGGGGATAATCCGTTCTTATTGAAAAGGCTTTATATTTTAAGAACGGATTCGCTAGAGACGATGTCGCGGCTGATCAGTAACCAGCCGCAGGGGTAAAATCAAAAGTAGTCGATGGTGAAGGTGCCAATGGCCTTAAATTCACCGGCGGTCACTGTACTACCATCATCGAGCTCGTAAATACGTGCATAAAAAGGCAGGTCGAGGGAGAGGCTATTCGCGACGCTCGTCATTGGACTCCAGATTTCAGCTCCGGGTTTAAAGCCTCCGTCTCCCTCGCGAGTTATCGCATTGGTTTGCACGTAAACGCCAATCCCTTTCGCCGCATTGCTGCCACTCAGCGTGTTTTTGAGGAGCATATAACCAGTGCCATTGGTGGTGCTGGCCGTTGAAGTCAGTTTAAAACGCATCCACACGGTGTTGGTACAGTACTTCATCTGCAACGTAAAATTCTGATATGGCCAGTAGCCATCTCTGAGCGATGACATCATGATCTCGCCAAAATCAACGTTATTGGTGCCGTTATTGGCCGATACCGCGGTGCAGGTTGCTGCGTAAACCGGCACGCTAAAGCTGGTCGGCGTAACGTTGATGGTCCACGGGTTGTTATCATCAGAATCTGCGGTGCCGATGCGAATTTGCCCCAGCGTGCGTGAATCTTTTGGTGTAATCGCGCTGACGTTGTTAACATTTCCAGCAAACCCGCTACCCTGATATAGCGTTACGGTAGCTTTCATTTGCTTGCTGTCCCAGTAGTCTATGCTACCGCTGTCGACCATGACCCACGAGCCTCCACTAGACGACGGAAAATAACCGCCGCCTCCGCCGGTGCTATACATTTTTACCGCATAGTAAATACCGTCGACATTGGTAGGATAAAGCGCTCTGCCATCGGTCATATTGACCCTCGAGGCTTCGGTGGTATTCATATAAAATGCCACGCCGTCCTTTCCGTTATTGCAATAGGTCCAGAGATCACGGTCAAGCGAGGGATCAAAATAGGTGAGTTCATAGATGGAGCCTGAGATGTCGTCGCTCACATAGTGAAATGAAATTGGGTTTGTCCCTCCGCCATTCAGCGCCATAGTGCCACTTTTGCCACTCTGTGAGAGGCGGCATTCTGTGCTTGCGCTGGCATTAAAACTCAGGGCCAATAGCGCTACCGGGAGTAGTAGATATTTAATCATGTCATCTTCCTTGATTATTGATAAATAGCATCAACCAGCACATGGCTGGTGATCTTTCCGGCGCTCACGATGCCGGTATTCTGGTAGCGGGCGTAAAAGTCGTAACGGGTCAGATAGTTGGCTGATGTTGAAACATCAATGGCGACGGATGAACTGCCGTCGCTATTGACGACGTTACGGTTATCGCTGCTGGAGAAAATCACGATGCCGACGTTTTCCGCCCCGCCAGTGGCCGCGGGTGTGTCGTTGATAAATACCTGCTGGCTCTCGGCAGGCCAGGTGCCGTTTTGCGGCTGAAAGCGGAACACCATTGCGTTAACCGTTGCCGTATCATTAGTGCAGCTTTCAACGTTGACACTAAACTGCGTGCCGCTGTCGGCATCGCCCGGCTGCAGACGTGTTGTGCCGTCGCCGTTGTAAAACCAACCCCGTGAAACGATCGGTAAATGAACCAATCCGTTATCTGAGAGGGAGATCTGGCAAGTGTTCTCCACGACGTTAGCCGTGAGAGTGACGTCCAGACCTCCCGCGTCCTCATCCGCAAAGCAGGGGGCAGTGTAGAGTCCGCCAGTCACTCCCATTATCAGTAGTGCTCTCCCTAGTGAAGAGAGTATTTGGATGTTGAATGGCATGACGGCTCTACTCCTCTAGGTTTACTGATAGGTGACAACAAACGTGACCGGCGCGCTGACGCTGCCTGCCGTGACGTTGGAAATCGTTCTATCCTTGGCGATAACAATACGGGAGGCAAAAGCAACATCGAGCGTACTGCCGCTCATGGTGAGCGTTTGCGCGGGCTTGGTATTGCAGCTTAGCAGCGTTCCTGTTCCGGCTACGCCTTGCCAGACTTCAAAACCGGTGGCGTTACCAGCAGAGAATGAATCTCCGTTAGTGCTTGGCCCTGAACACCCGCCCCCGGTACCGGAGACGACCTGATAGCTGGCGGTTTTGACGCCCGCGCAGTCGGTAAAGGCCACTTTGAACGGCTCGCTGCGGCTTTGATTGACCAGATCTGACTTAAAGACCTCGCCGAAATCCAATGTACTGATAGCCTGACCACCGGTGTTCTGAATTTGTGCCGTACAGGTGCCTGCCGAGACGGTCGTGGTAAAGGTTGCCGAAACGCTGGCGGTACCGGTTATTGCGGCAAAAGAGTGAGCAGAAAAAAGCACTGCACCGGCAACGCCGCCCAGAAATGATAATTTTTTCATCAAGAGATCCCTTTTCTGATGATTATTCGTAGGTGAAGTTGAAGGTCGCCACGGCGCTAAAGTCACCTGTGGTGCCTTTGCCTTTGCTGGTTACCGCTAATGCGGCGACTAACGACACTTCTTTAGCGCTGATTTCCGCGCTGCTCCAGACTATCCGGCCCGTATCAGTAGTGGCGTTAATGATGAAAGGCGCATCGGTTGCGGAACCCCTGGCGATAGTAAGACCGAGGTAGCTTGCGGCATCAGCCGTTCCTGCTCCGTTAACTATGATGTAGTCGGAATAGCCAGACTTGGTGCCCGTTATGGTGGTTTTTAGCCCTTGTAAGCTGTCCGGGCATTCGGTGATTTTCAGCTTAAAAGTTGCCTGTGCTGCACTGTCGCCGTTGACGATTTTATCGAGGCTGACGGTTCCTCCCGAGCCAATGGGAATGGTGTTGTCTTGACCAGTACCACTGCCGCCTTCGATAGCCATATCACAGGTGGTTTCGCGTAGCGTTGCGGTAAAGGTGACATCCAGTGATGTCGCCTGGGTTGGGTATGCGGTTGCGAACAGCAGTCCGCTACAGCCCAGTAGGTAGAGTTTTTTCAGTCTCATTATCTTCATAATCCCTGTAAAAATAATGCCATTACATCTGGCAACGTTGGTTACTCAGTAGACGGGTAAGGCCAACTTTCTGTTCAGCTTTCTCGCTATCGAGCTGATAGTTGACGGTGCAGCGTCCGTCGCTGCCGCTGCCCCAGATGACAAGCAGTTTTCCGCTATCAACGACACCGCGAACGTACGCCATACCGGCCTGCCCGACGGTCCCGATAGATTCACCTTTTTCGTTTTGCACATCCGCGCCGAGCGGGATAAAGCCGTTATCGGTACGTTGCAACTCCAGCAGCAGTGAACGTCCTTCATCGGTTTCGAAATCCACCCGTACCACGGCGCCGCTGCGCGGAATCACCACGGAGCTGGTGTTTTTCACCTCGACGTCGTGTTCCATTTTGTCGATATTGATGCCTACATTATTTTCCCGGTAAGCGGACAGATAAGGCTGGATGGCATAGCCAAAGCGATTAATTTCGCCGTCGCCATTGGTTAAGCGCGCGCCTTTGGCACCCGAAGCGTGAACCAGTGCCAGCGTGTCGGTATCGCCGATGCTGTTCGGCGCCAGCGTCAGGCCGCCGGAGTGCAGCAACATGCCGCCGCTGTAACTTAATGAATATTGACGGCTATTATCGTCGGATGCGGAAGCCGACACGCTGAGTGGCCCCAGTGAGCTGTTGTAGCTACCGTAGCCGCCAACTTGGTTAATTGAGCCGCTGTCACTACGGCTGGCGCTGGTGTTAACGCTATAGTTAAAGCGATAGTCGTCAGTGTTACCGTTGGCGCTGGTGGCGAAGTTATTGTTCGACTTCAGATCACTGTTGACGCTCATGTTGACGGTGGAAAAACCGAGCGGCCTTTTGTTACGACCGAACAGGTTTTCCAGCGGAATACTCAGACTTAAGTAAACGCTGTCGTCTTTATCACCGTATTCGTTATAGGTGCGCTGAACGGAAAGGCTGTAGCTGGCCCACGAGAAGGAATCGCTGTAGCCGATGCTGTATTGCGAGGTCGATGACGACTTGTTCCAGTAGTCCTCCCAACTCCCGTTCACATACAGGTTCCCGCTGCTGGAATCCCACAGAGAGACCGGCTGGCTGATATTGATTTGGAACTGGTTTTTCATGCGTTGGAAATTGCTGAACTCATTGTTTGCATCCGATCCGTTGTGCTTCACGTTATCGTTTAGCGTGGCGGCATCGCGCAGCGACATGTAGTTTTCAGTCGAGAAACGGTAGGCGGCAATGTTGAAAGACGTTTGCGAATCTTCAATCAGCTTACTCCAGGTGATGCGATAGCTCTGCCCGGTGAGGGTGTCCAGATCGTCGACCGATGTATTTGAGTGCGTAACGTCAAAAGCGAAGGCACCCACTGGCGTATTGGTGGCGATACCCAGCAAGCCAGCGTAATAGCCGACGTCCATGTACTGAGCACCGGTGTAAACGGTGAAGGTATTATTCAGGCCGTAGTAGCCGCTGGCGTAGCCCAGTCGAGGCTTCTCTTTTAAGCCATTGTCGTGCAGTTCGCCTGCGCCAACGTCCCAGCGACCATAGCCAGGACGCAGCATCTGTGTGACGGAGGAGTAGGGCACCGAGAAGGTGCGCACGCTGCCGTCGGCTTCTTCAATAGAAACATCCAGATTGCTGCCATAGCCGGTGGTACTGAGATCGTTGATAGCGAAGGGGCCGGGCGGCACCGTGGTTTCATAAATTTTACTGCCGCTTTGCTTAATCGTGACCTTGGCGTTGCTTTTTGCCACGCCGCGAATTTCCGGGGCGAAGGTTGACGCCCCGCCGGGGAGCATACGGTCATCGTTATAAAAACGAACGCCGCGCAGGCTGAAGGAATCAAAGGCATCACCGCGGGTAAAGGAGTCGCCAACCAGAAACTGCGAGCGCAATGCCGTGATATCACGCTGTAGATAAATATCCTGGCTAGAGTATTCGCTGCCGTTGTCTTTGTCCCAGTTCGCGTTACCTCTGGCACGCAGATGCCATGCGCCAAAATTGGCACCGTATTTTAATCCGGCATAGGCCGAGTCAGAGCTGCTACCGCTGTTTTCCGAATGCCAGCTGTTGAGATCATAAGAAAACATTGCCACCGGAATACCATCCTGCCATAACGAAGGATCGACGTATCCGTTAGGGTTTTTGAGGACGTAAATCTGCGGCATGGAGAGTGACAGTTCCTGAGTGCCGATATCATAATTCCATGAGGACTGCGGGAACTGTTTGGCAAGATCGACACATTCAGCAGACTCGAGATCCATCCCTGCTGTTTTGACGCCAATTTGCGTCAATAACTTGCTAGTGAAGCAGGGCGTAGCGCGTGGCGTGCCATTATCGTTGAAGGTAAAATCGCCCAGCAATTTACGCTGACCATTCAGCAGGATCTGCGTTTTATAGGTACCCGGTGGGACTGGGTTGCCTTTTGAATAACGACTTACGTCGATGTTTGAGCCAGTATTGAAGAGAAATTGATCGTTAAATTCAACATCATCCGCTAAAACTGGAGATGCTTCTTCTGCCATTACTGGAGACTGGAGTGCAATATAAATAGCTGTACACAATAATGATCGACGAAAAAGCATAGTTCCCTTATCTCTTCTGGATGCTGATATCCTTCAGCGCGGTAATTAATTAATGCTGGCCTGGTGCTTCTCTATCCCACCGAAATCATTAATTGCGGCATATTCTATTTTTCCACCTGATATATTAGGCGTGTTTTTTAGCGGAATAACTTCACTTGATAGCGGTGAGATCGTATGGGAATCGACATTTATTTTCTTACCGCTTGCCGTAATAGTGGCACTTGCCATCGATACGTAATAAGGACTGCTATTATTGGCAACCAGTGTTCCGCCCTGCTGTGACCATTTCAGATTTCCCGCCGCGGTGGCCGGATCGCCCTGTAAACCTTCCGGGCGAAAAAACATCTTAATACGGGTGCGGAACGCGAGCTGCAGGACGTTCTGGGCATTGGCGTCTTTTGCCTTTGGTGGAACTTCCAGCACGTTAAACCAGAACAGAGATTCCCGATCCTGAGGCAGGGCCTGCCCGGTCCACGTAATACGGACGGTCTGGCCTTTTGACGGATCAACGCGCGAGACCGGTGGCGTGACGATAAACGGTAATTTCAGCTCTTGTGGATTAACCGTATCACGACCGTCGTCCAGCCAGGACTGCACCAGCAGCGGTTTGTTGCCACGGTTTTCCATCTTGACGGTAACGTCTTTGGATGACTGTGGATACACAACGCGAGTGCCGGAGATAACGATGTCCGCACTGGCGCTAAATGTGCTTAACGCAGCGCTGGCGCATACCAGAGCAGCGAGGGTCAATTGGGTGTAACGATGCATATATGCTCCCTGCGATGCGCCTGCGGAAAAGGCAGGCGCATAATCCAACTACGGCGTGATTACTCGTAGGACATAGTAAAGGTAGCGTTGCTGCTGACTTTACCGGCGGTGATATCAGTCGTCCCTTTCACCCAGTCTGCGCTTGGAACGTAAGCCACGCGGTAAGCCAGTACGCCAACACCTTCGTCCAGCGTTGCTGTCTGAGTGTTGTTCGCCGGCAGGCCAACCTCGATGCGGTCAGTGTTGCTGGAACCGTTGTTATACAGCGCCAGGCTTACGTTATCGGCATGTCCAGCAACGCTCGGATCGGTTTTCAGGGTACCGTTAGACAGTTCAGCGAACTGCTGAGAGGTGAAGGTGGCTGACGCTTTGGTCAGCGTTGTCGGGCAACCGCTCAGATGCAGTTCGAATTCTTTGGAACCAACGCCGCCAGTGTCAGTGGTCGCCCCTTCAACTTCGCTGACTTTTACCACTGGCATGGTGATGGTGACGTTGTTGGCGTCAACACCGTTGTTAGTGGTGATGGTGCAGGTGGTGTCAGTAACGGCACCATCAAAAGTGATCAGACCTACATCATCTGCGAATGCAGATGCTGAACCCAGTGCGAAAACAATTGCTGCCGCAGCAATGCTCAACTTATTCATTTGTTAACATCCATATAAAATTAAATATTCCCGGCAATAAATGGAGGGAGCCTAAAGAATTTTAGGTCTGGGCATTTTATTCTTGAAAGGACTGTAGGGGGAATTAAGAATTGTTGATAATGAATGTAGAATTGAGCGTTTGAATGACTTAGGTGAATATGTTAAAATCGAAAATAAGTTTTACAGGATTAATTAATAAAATATAATATATTTTGTGATATTTATTATTCTGCGCTTTTTATATATTTTATGAATAATAGCCCTGAAAAATATTTCAAGGCTATTATATTATCAGGCAACCTGTACCGGAATCGCTTTCGCAGTACGTTTCATTTCGTTATCGCCTTCGAAGTAGGCAACTTTCGGGCGCCAGGTTCGCGCTTCTTCATCAGACATCGTCACGAAGCTGGCGATAATCACGATGTCGCCAACTTCAGCGCAATGCGCCGCAGCACCGTTCACGGAGATGATCTTCGAGCCGCGTTCAGCCGCAATGGCATACGTAGAGAAACGTTTACCGTTGGTCACGTTCCAGATATCAATCGCTTCGTTTTCCAGAATACCGGAAGCATCGAGGAAGTCCTGGTCAATAGCGCAGGAGCCTTCGTAATGCAGGTCCGCCTGCGTGACCTTCACGCGGTGAAGCTTGCCTTGCAGCATGGTGCGAATCATAACGTCTATACCCTGTCGTTTACCTTGGCAAAGCAGGCACAAACGACCTGCTTTGAGAAATTTTCAGGCAGTATTGCCCGATTTTTAGCCCCTGTCTACTGGGCTAATGTAACGCTTTGATTGTCGATGAGACGCGCCTGGCCCAGCCATGCAGCGACCAGAATTACTGCACGTTTACTGGTTTCGCTTAGCGCCAGCAAAGTATCGGCATCGCGAATCTGAATGTCATCGGCACGGAAGCCTTTTTCGTTCAGCTCCTGCTCTGCAATGGCAATGATCTCTTCCTGATCGCGCTCACCGGCCTGTAATTTTTCCCCAATGCGGCTCATCACTTTGTACAAGCCTGGGGCGATTTTACGCTGCTCAGCCGTCAGGTAGCCGTTGCGTGAGCTGAGGGCTAAACCGTCTTTGGCGCGAATAATCGACACACCGACGATCTCAATGTCGTAACCCAGATCGGCCACCATTTTGCGAATTAGCGCCAGCTGCTGAAAGTCTTTCTCGCCAAAGCAGGCGATATCAGGCTGGATCAGGTTGAACAGCTTGCTAACGATGGTGGCAACACCGCGGAAGTGACCTGGACGACTTGCACCTTCCAGCATGGTGGAGAGGCCGGGAACATCAACGAAAGTGTGGCCTTCCAGACCCTGAGGGTAGATTTCTTCTACGGCTGGAGCAAAGACGTAATCGACTTTACGTTTGTTCAGCTTTTCGCAATCTTCTTGCAGCGTACGCGGGTAGCGCACCAGATCGTCCGGGCGGTCAAACTGCATCGGGTTAACGAAAATGCTGGCGATCACTACATCCGCTCGAGCCCGGGCTTCATCGACCAGCTTCATATGACCATCGTGCAGGTTGCCCATGGTGGGAACTAACGCGACGCGCTTACCTTCCTGACGCAGACGACGAACGTGCTGGCGCAGCAGCGGTAGGGTTTCAATAATTAGCACACCTTGACTCCTTAATGGAAACTGTGTTCTTCACCCGGGTAAACGCCGGATTCAACCTCGGTAATATACTGCCGTACCGCGGCACGCATGTCGCCCGCTTCATTGAGGAAATTTTTGGCAAATTTCGGAATATGACCGCCGGTAATACCAAACGCATCATGCATCACCAGGATCTGACCGTCGGTGACATTGCCTGCGCCGATGCCGATGACCGGGATGGACAGCGCTTCGGTCACGCGTTTTGCCAGCTCAACCGGAACACACTCCAGCACCAGCAGCTGCGCACCTGCGGCTTCTAATGCCAGCGCATCGTTGAGCAGCGTTTGGCCCGCATCGCCACGGCCCTGCACTTTATAACCGCCAAAGATATTCACCGACTGGGGTGTTAAGCCCAGATGACCGCACACCGGGACCGCACGTTCGGTCAGCATTTTCACCGTATCAACCAGCCACGCGCCACCTTCAATCTTGACCATGTTTGCGCCAGCGCGCATCACCACCGCCGCGTTAGCAGAGGCTTGCTCCGGTGTGGCGTAGGCCATGAACGGTAGATCGGCAAGCAGCAGGCAGTTTGGCGCACCGTGACGTACTGCCCGGGTATGATAGGCGATGTCTTCAACGGTGACCGGCAGGGTGGAATCGTGCCCTTGTATTGTCATTCCCAGTGAGTCGCCGACCAGCATCACATTGATGCCTTCGTCGGCAAAGAGTTTAGCGAAGCTGTAGTCGTAGGCCGTAATCGTCGCGAAGCGCTTTTTCTCTTGCTTGCATTTTTGCAGCAAGGAAATGGTCGTCGGTTTCATAACATTTCCTGAGTGTGAAAGTCATATTTACCGGCATTCTAGCAGTCACATTCAGGGGGGCAATGGTTTTAAGCAACCGTTTGGCGCGAAAGCAGTAAACGCTAAAGGGGAGGGGAAGATTTACCAGTGGGCAGGTTTTGCTGCGCCAAGGAGGGTGAGGTGCTGATGCAGGCGGGTACCGTCCGGGAAAGTCAGTTCCGGCGCGATTTCAAACAGCGGCCACAGCATAAAGCCCCGGTTTTTCATATCGTAATGCGGAACGGTCAGACGGTCGGTATTAATCACGTCGTTGCCAAACAACATGATGTCGAGATCCAACGTGCGCGGGCCCCAGCGTTCGGCTTTCCGTACTCGCCCTTGCTGCAACTCGATACGCTGCGTGTGGTTGAGCAACTCTTCAGGCGCGAGCGTGGTTTCCAGCGCAACGGCAGCGTTCAGGTAATCAGGTTGATCCTGAGGACCCAATGGTGGCGTGCGGTAGAAGGAGGATACGGCGACGATCCGGCTGTCCGGGATTTCTCCCAGCGCCTGTACGGCAGCATTAACCTGTTCCAGCGGGGAGGCTAAATTGCTGCCGAGTGCGATATATACCCGTCGTCTTTCTGGCTGCATCTGTGTTGGCTTTCCTCGCTCATCCCTGTCACGTACTGATGTACGTTCCTGGGCATTCGCTGTGTCGCCGTCTTGATGCAACCCGAAATCCGTTGGGTATACGCGATGGGTCACGCACTTCCCTCGCGGCGCGGCGCACGTTTACGCGGACGACGATGGCGACGGCGTGCGTCTGGCTCTTCATCCAGCTCGTTCAGCATGCCTTTTTGCTCTGGTGGCGCGGAAACCTGGAATTCGCCCCACCACTGCGCCAGACGCTGCAGTTCGGCGTTGTTTTCCACTTCGGCACGCAGCGCCAGTAAATCGTAGGCGGCGCGGAATTTCGGATGCTCCATCAGCTTCCAGGCGCGTTTTCCCTGACGACGGGACATGCGTAACTGAAGCTGCCAGATATCGCGGGTGAGCGATGTCAGGCGTTTAGGAATCGCCAGCGAGCGGCACGCTTCGTCCAGCACGTCGTTCATCGCCAGAGCGAAAGCGTCGTAGTAGGCCAGACCGCTTTCCTGAGCAATTTTCTGCGCGGCTTCCAGCAGCGGGTACCAGAACATGGCGGCAAACAGGAACGCCGGATTGACACGCATATCGTTGTGGATACGGGTATCGGTGTTCTTCAGTACCTGGGCAATAATGCGTTCCATTGCGCTGTCACCTTCTTCGGTGAAATAGCGGGTAATGGTCGGGAACAGCGGCTGGAACAGGCTGTACTCGCGCAGTTTCTTATAAGTTTCGTAGCCGTAGCCCGCCTGTAACAGTTTGAGAGCTTCTTCAAACAGGCGTGCCGGCGGAATATCGTTCAGCAAGGTTGCCAGACGCGGGATCGGCTCGGCGGTTTCCGGGCTGATGCGCATGTCGAGTTTTGCTGCAAAGCGGACTGCGCGTAGCATACGCACGGGATCTTCACGATAGCGAGTTTCAGGATTACCGATCAGGCGAATGACGCCGTCTTCCAGGTCCTGCATCCCGCCGACGTAATCGCGAACGGTAAAATCCGCTACGCTATAGTAAAGGCTGTTAATGGTGAAATCGCGGCGTTGCGCATCTTCTTCGATGGAACCGAAGATGTTGTCACGCAGCAGCATACCATTTTGACCGCGCTGTGAGGTTGCACGGTCGGCTTCGCTGCCTTCATGGTGTCCGCGAAAGGTTGCCACTTCGATAATTTCCGGGCCAAACATCACATGGGCCAGACGGAAACGACGTCCTACCAGACGGCAGTTACGGAACAGTTTCCGAACCTGATCGGGGGTCGCGTTGGTCGTGACATCAAAGTCTTTCGGCTTTTTGCCCAGCAAAAGATCGCGTACGCCCCCGCCGACCAGCCATGCCTCGTATCCAGCCTTATTAAGCCTGTACATTACCTTCAGGGCATTTTCACTGATATCTTTGCGGGAGATAGAGTGCTGCTCACGCGGGATTACCGTCATATGTGGACGGGCGATGGCAAGCTCGGCCTCGCGCTCCTCGCGGCTTAGCACCTTGCGGCAAAAATTAGCGACTCGGGTAAAAATAGTACACCTCGGTAGTGTCAAACTTCAGTCAGAACAAGTGTTGCTGTGTAAAAATAGCGGCTAATCATAGCTCAGCAAGAGGCATTTGAGAATGCCGGATTTACATTCACTGAACCCGGCACCGTCGTAAGCACCCAATTTTGCACCGCAGTATGCAGTAATTCTTCCACGCTTAGCGCTTGCCACGGTATTGCTATGTCTTGTCCGAGGAAGCGCAACGCGTCGATGAGAACAGGGCGCGGATCGCCTTGCGGCAGGGCAGGCGCATGATTCTGCTTAGAAAGTTTAGCCCCGTGTTCATTGAGCGCCAGCGGGAGATGAATATAGTCCGGTACCGGCCAGCCAAACTGCTGATACAGCGAAATTTGGCGCACTGTGGGCTCGATAAGATCCGCGCCACGCACGATTTCCGTCACGCCCTGAAAATGGTCATCAACCACCACCGCCAGGTTATAGGCAAACAGCCCATCGCGTCGGTGGATGACAAAATCTTCCCGAGCAAGCTGAGGGTTGGCCTGAATCTCGCCGCGCAGTCGGTCGTTAAACTGCATGACCGGGTGGCGTTGCTTGATACGCACCGCCGCGTGCTCCGGTCCGTGGCGTAATGTGCGACAGTGACCGTCATAAATGCCGCCAATACTCTGAATGCGGGCACGGGTGCAGGTGCAGTAATAGCTCAGATCCTGCTTTTGTAACCAGGCCAGCGCTTCACGGTACGCGTCATGGCGCTGAGATTGCCACAGTACTTCGCCATCCCAGTGCAGTCCGTAATGTTCCAGCTGACGCAGAATCGTATCTGCAGCACCGGGAACTTCACGAGGGGGATCGATATCTTCAATGCGCACCCACCAGATCCCGTGCTGTGCGCGAGCCTGTAGGTAGCTGCCGAGAGCGGCAATCAATGAACCAAAATGCAGTTCGCCGGAAGGGGATGGGGCGAAACGGCCAATATAGCGTTTGTCAGTCATGTCGGTGGATAGCATAAAAGAAGAAGGCGGGAGAAACTCCCGCCTGTAGTCAACGTGGTACAAATGACAGGATTAACCTGCCATCTGTTTTTCGCGAATCTCAGCCAGCGTTTTGCAGTCGATGCACAGATCGGCTGTCGGACGCGCTTCCAGACGGCGAATACCAATTTCTACGCCGCATGATTCGCAGTAGCCGAAATCTTCGTCTTCTACTTTCTTCAGCGTCTTCTCGATCTTTTTGATCAGTTTGCGCTCACGGTCACGGTTACGCAGCTCAAGGCTGAACTCTTCTTCCTGTGCGGCACGGTCAACCGGATCGGGGAAGTTAGCTGCTTCATCCTGCATATGAGTCACAGTGCGATCGACTTCATCCCTGAGTTGATTACGCCATGCTTCAAGAATACGCCTGAAGTGCGACAGCTGGGCTTCGTTCATATACTCTTCGCCCGGTTTCTCCTGGTACGGCTCCACCCCAGCGATGGCGAGAATACTCAGGGACGATGTTTTACGGTTTTGCCCTTCTTGCATGTTGCTTCTCCTTAACACGCACTATCGATCCCCATGTTCGGGGGAAAAATCAGGTCGCTATAAATAGCAGATGCTTTTCCGGATAGCAATTATCTAAACGTTACACTTGACAACCCTGTGAGGAAAAGCGTATTTGCGCACGCGGCCAGAATACTAATTAACCCGTTTGTATATGCCATTACAACGTAATGGCTAATGGCTCTTTAAGAGTCATTCCGTGGGCAGAAAGTTCCGCTTTATATACCAGAATTTCTACCCCCTTAAGCCGTGCTTCGACTAATAATTGCGCATATTTTGCATCGATATGGCGCGCGGGTGAAAAATGTGTAATGGCTGAATGCAGCACTGCGAAAAATATCACCGCTCGCTTGCCTTCGGCCGCTACGTTCATCAATTCCCGAAGGTGTTTCTGACCTCGTTCAGTGATGGCATCGGGAAAATAACCCTGATTTTTTTCCGCCAACGTGACTGATTTCACTTCAATATAGCAGTCAGGGCGGGAATCCGCCTGTAACAAAAAATCAATGCGGCTGCCTTCGGCGCCGTATTTTACTTCACTTTTCAATATGCTGTAGTTCGAAAGTTCTGAAATTAACGCATTCTGAATAGCTTCTTTCGTTAATCTGTTAGCCCACAGGGTGTTAACACAAATAAACGCACCGGATTGGGTTTGCGTTAATTCCCAGGTATGCGGGTATTTCCGTTTAGTATTTTCTGATGTTGAATACCAGACGGTGTCACCCGGTGTGGCGCATCCGGTCATCGCGCCGGTATTCGGGCAGTGTAGCGTTAAGGTTGTACCGTCGGGTGTGATCACATCCGCTAAAAAACGCTTGTAGCGCTGAATTAAAGTCGCGCGTTGAAGTGGCGGAGAAAATTCCATGGAAATGTCCTTTTATTTTTCGCCAAGCGTCCAGCGCTGTAGTGGCGTGTAGCGTGTGCGACCGCGTGCAAATGAAGAGGCGTAAAGCGCAAACTCGGTGACCGGAAATGACCAGCAAAAACCCGGCGGCGGGATCGTGACCGCATGGCCGGCATCGCGCAACAGTGTGATATGCGGATGAAACGGCTGTGGGCTTTGGTAACACCCGCTGCGCGCGGCCTGCGCCCGCAGCATACTCGCCAATTGCAACAGCCCGCGTGGTGGCTGGCGCATTCCTAGCCAGACCACGCGTGAGCGCAGCCATTGTCCGGCGTCATCCAGTGTTAGCGTAAAACCCGGCTGGCGAATACGCCCGGCCAGTTGTGACAGCGCCTGCTGCTTCTCAGCGCTGACCTCGCCTAAAAAGGCCAGTGTCAGGTGCAGATTGTCAGCCGCGACGGGGCGACCCGCTTCAGGCGGGAACTGTGCGGCTCGCCAGTGGATAAGCTGCTCCCGAACCTCGGCTGGCAATTCAATGGCAAAGAACAGCCTTTTTGGCTCAGACATGATGGATACTCGGTTATGAATTAACGCGATGCTACAATGCAACGCGAAGAATGTTAACCCTCTGGAGCCATTTGTGACGACGTTGCCCGTTGCCGCCGTAGTGCCTGAACTGCTTACCGCCCTTGATACCTCACCGCAGGTTCTGCTGACCGCACCGACCGGCGCCGGGAAATCGACCTGGCTGCCGTTGCAGCTTCTTGCGCACAACGGCATTCAGGGGCGGATTATTCTGCTGGAGCCGCGTCGTCTGGCGGCCCGCAACGTGGCGCAGCGTCTGGCCGAGTTGCTGAACGAAAAGCCCGGTGAGACCGTGGGCTACCGCATGCGTGCTCAACACTGCGTTGGACCGCATACCCGGCTCGAAGTGGTAACAGAAGGTGTGCTCACGCGCATGATCCAACGCGATCCCGAGCTAAACGGCGTTAGCCTTGTGATCCTCGACGAATTTCATGAGCGCAGCTTGCAGGCTGACCTGGCGCTGGCGCTATTGCTGGATGTACAGCAAGGGCTGCGGGATGATTTAAAACTGCTGATCATGTCGGCAACGCTGGATAACGGGCGTTTACAGCAGCTGTTGCCCGATGCGCCGACGATTGTCTCTGAAGGCCGCGCCTTTCCCGTAGAACGACGCTATCAGCCGCTGGCGGCGCATCAGCGCTTTGATGAAGCCGTGGCGGTGGCAACGGCGGAGCTATTGCGCCAGGAAAGCGGCTCGTTGCTGCTTTTTTTACCGGGCGTGGGGGAGATTCAGCGAGTGCAGGAACAGCTGACCTCGCGCGTAGGCAATGATGTTCTGCTTTGCCCGCTATACGGTGCGTTATCGCTTACCGAACAGCGTCAGGCGATTTTGCCCGCGCCGCCAGACTCGCGCAAAGTGGTGCTGGCCACCAATATTGCCGAGACCAGTTTAACTATCGAAGGTATCCGGCTGGTGGTGGACTGTGCGCAGGAGCGCGTGGCGCGTTACGACCCGCGCACCGGTTTGACGCGCCTGATTACCCAGCGTATTAGCCAGGCGTCGATGACCCAGCGAGCCGGGCGAGCAGGCCGTCTGGAACCCGGTATTTGCCTGCATCTGCTGGCGAAAGAGCAGGCCGAAAGAGCGGCGGCGCAGGGCGAGCCGGAGATGCTGCAAAGCGACTTGTCCGGCTTGCTAATGGAATTGCTGCAATGGGGATGCACTGACCCAGCGCAGTTAAGCTGGCTGGATAGGCCGCCGACGGTCAATTTGCAGGCGGCAAAACGGCTGCTACACATGCTGGGCGCACTTGAGGGCGGCAGGCTCAGTGCGGCGGGGCAGAAAATGGCGGCGCTCGGCAACGATCCGCGTCTGGCGGCGATGCTGGTCCGTGCCACAGATGACAACGAAGCGGCAACGGCAGCAAAACTGGCGGCGATTCTCGAAGAGCCCCCGCGCGGTGGCAGTACCGATCTGACGGTGGCGTTTTCACGCAATCAGCCGAATTGGCAGCAGCGTAGCCAGCAATTGCTGAAGCGCCTGAATATTCGAGGTGGGCAGCCTGATAGCGCGCTGATCGCCCCGTTACTGGCTTCGGCTTTCGCCGATCGCATTGCCCGACGTCGTGGTCAGGAGGGGCGGTATCAGCTGGCTAACGGGATGGGGGCGATGCTGGATGCCGACGACGCATCAGGGCGTCATGAATGGATTATTGCGCCTTTATTGCTGCAAGGCAGCGCCTCGCCGGATGCGCGTATTTTGCTGGCCCTGCCGCTGGATATCGATGCGCTGATACAATCATCTCCTGAGTTGCTGCAGCAGTCCGACACTATCGAATGGGATGAAAGTCAGGGGACGCTAAAGGCATTGCGCCGCACGCAGGTAGGTCAGTTGACGCTAAAAGTGCAGCCGCTGGCCAAACCCTCGGAAGAGGAACTGCATCAGGCGATGCTGAATGGTATTCGCGATAAAGGGCTAAGTGTGCTCAACTGGACGCCGGAAGCAGAGCAGTTCCGACTGCGTCTGCAATGTGCGGCAAAATGGCTACCGGAATACGACTGGCCTGCCATGGACGACGCGTCGTTGCTGGCGACGCTGGAGAGTTGGCTGCTGCCGCATATGAGCGGTGTGCACGCTTTACGCGCGCTTAAAGCAGTAAATGTGGGCCAGGCATTGCGCGGATTACTGGACTGGTCAATGCTGCAACGTCTGGATAGTGAATTGCCCACACATTACACTGTGCCGACGGGAAGCCGGATAGCCATTCGCTATCACGAGGATAACCCACCGGCGCTGGCGGTCAGGATGCAGGAAATGTTTGGCGAGGCCAATACGCCGACCCTCGCACAGGGGCGCGTCCCGCTGGTGCTGGAACTGCTCTCCCCGGCGCAGCGACCGCTGCAAATCACCCGTGATTTGAGCGCGTTCTGGCAGGGGGCGTACCGTGAGGTGCAAAAAGAGATGAAAGGGCGTTATCCCAAACATGTCTGGCCGGACGACCCGGCGAATACCGCGCCGACACGGCGCACCAAAAAGTATTCATGAGTTGTAGTGGTAGGCCTGATAAGCGAAGCGCCATCAGGCAAAAAAATTGAGAGATTTCTTCTTCTGTTGATTGACGGAAGAACAGAGAATCAGGCCTTTA
>NZ_SZWV01000102.1:47851-56642 GCF_005280945.1 Citrobacter sp. wls718 | reverse complement strand
GCCAATTGGACGTAAAGGGAAACCGACGCGTCCGGCGAAACAAAAGGTGAGCCGTCGTCAGCTCAGAGATGATGAGTATGACGACGATTATGATGATGACTATGAGGATGAAGAACCGATGCCGCGTAAAGGTAAAGGCAAAGGGCGTAAGCCTCGTGGTAAACGCGGCTGGTTCTGGCTGCTGGTAAAACTGTCGATTGTCTTTTTGGTGCTGATTGCCATTTACGGCGTCTATCTGGATCAAAAAATCCGTAGCCGTATTGATGGCAAAGTCTGGCAGCTGCCTGCGGCCGTGTATGGCCGGATGGTTAACCTCGAGCCAGAAATGCCCATCGGCAAAAAAGAGATGGTGAAGCTGCTGGAGGCTACGCAGTATCGACAGGTCTCGAAGATGACGCGGCCCGGTGAGTTTACCGTGCAGGCGAACAGCATTGAGATGATCCGTCGTCCGTTTGACTTCCCGGACAGTAAAGAAGGGCAGGTGCGTGCGCGTCTGACCTTTGACGGCGATCATCTGGACACCATCGAGAATCTGGATAACAACCGTCAGTTCGGTTTCTTCCGTCTCGATCCACGCCTGATCACCATGCTCTCTTCGGCAAATGGCGAGCAGCGTCTGTTCGTGGCGCGTAGCGGTTTCCCGGATCTGCTGGTGGACACGCTGCTGGCAACCGAAGATCGTCATTTCTACGAGCATGACGGCATCAGCCTGTATTCCATTGGTCGTGCGGTGCTGGCGAACCTGACGGCAGGTCGCACGGTGCAGGGCGCCAGTACGCTGACCCAGCAGCTGGTGAAAAACCTGTTCCTCTCCAGCGAACGTTCTTACTGGCGTAAAGCCAACGAAGCGTACATGGCCGTGTTGATGGATGCCCGTTACAGCAAGGACAGGATCCTTGAGCTGTACATGAACGAAGTCTATCTCGGCCAGAGCGGCGACAACGAGATCCGCGGCTTCCCGCTGGCGAGCCTGTATTACTTTGGCCGTCCGGTTGAAGAGTTGAGCCTCGATCAGCAGGCGCTGTTGGTGGGGATGGTGAAAGGGGTGTCAATCTACAACCCGTGGCGTAACCCGAAACTGGCGCTGGAGCGACGTAACCTGGTGCTGCGTCTTCTGCAACAGCAGCAGATTATCGACCAGGAACTGTATGAAATGCTGAGCGCGCGTCCGCTAGGCGTGCAGCCGCGCGGTGGGGTGATCTCTCCACAGCCCGCGTTTATGCAGATGGTGCGTCAGGAGCTACAGGCGAAGCTGGGCGACAAAGTTAAAGATCTTTCCGGCGTGAAGATTTTCACCACCTTTGATTCCGTGGCGCAGGACGCCGCAGAAAAAGCGGCGGTGGAAGGCATTCCGGTGCTGAAGAAACAGCGTAAGCTGAGCGATCTGGAAACGGCGATTGTGGTAGTGGACCGCTTTAGTGGTGAGGTTCGCGCCATGGTCGGCGGGTCGGAGCCGCAGTTCGCAGGCTACAACCGTGCTATGCAGGCGCGTCGTTCAATTGGTTCTCTGGCGAAGCCCGCGACCTATCTGACCGCCCTGAGCCAGCCGAAGCTGTACCGCCTCAATACCTGGATTGCCGATGCGCCGATTGCGCTGCGTCAGCCAAACGGTCAGGTGTGGTCCCCGCAAAACGATGACCGTCGCTACAGCGAAAGCGGTAAAGTGATGCTGGTGGATGCGTTAACCCGTTCCATGAACGTGCCGACCGTCAATCTGGGCATGGCGCTGGGGCTGCCAGCGGTCACCGAGACCTGGGAAAAACTGGGCGCGCCGAAAGATCAGCTGCACCCGGTGCCAGCTATGCTGCTGGGGGCATTGAACCTGACGCCAATTGAAGTGGCGCAGGCGTTCCAGACCATCGCCAGCGGCGGTAACCGCGCGCCGTTATCAGCGTTGCGCTCGGTAATTGCCGAAGACGGTACGGTGTTGTATCAAAGCTTCCCGCAGGCCGAACGCGCTGTGCCAGCACAGGCCGCGTATATGACGCTGTGGACCATGCAGCAGGTGGTGCAACGCGGTACCGGCCGTCAGCTTGGCGCGAAGTATCCGGGGCTGCATCTGGCGGGGAAAACCGGGACCACCAACAACAACGTTGATACCTGGTTCGCCGGTATTGACGGCAGTCAGGTGACCATTACCTGGGTGGGTCGCGATAACAACCAGCCTACCAAGTTGTACGGTGCGAGCGGGGCGATGTCGATTTACCAGCGCTATCTGGCAAACCAGACGCCAACGCCGTTAACGCTGACGCCGCCGGAAGATATTGTCGACATGGGCGTGGATTACGACGGCAACTTCGTGTGCAGCGGCGGGATGCGTACGCTCCCGGTGTGGACCAGCGATCCGGATTCGCTGTGTCAGCAAGGTGAGATGCTGCAACAGTCTGGCAATCCGTTTGATCAGTCAACGCCGCCGCAGCAGCCTCAACAGCAGCAACAGCAACAACCGCCGCAGCAAGAGAAGAAAGACGGCGACGGTGTCGCAGGCTGGATCAAAGATATGTTTGGCAGTAACTAATCTCTCCCAAAACCCGCTTCGGCGGGTTTTTCTTTTCTCATCCCAGACTCCGACCAAACAACATTTCAGCGTAATTCATTAACCCTTTCTTTTCATCTGGTTATTTCTTGACCCCTCAGTTTTAGTAGGGATGTGTATCGCTTGCTATCTCGCCAGCGTTTCGAATATTATGCTGCCGTTATAATAATAATTCTCGTTTACGTTATCATTCACTTTCATCAGAGATATACCAATGGCGCGTTATAAAACTGCTCAGCCAAATTCCTCGCTGCGTAAAATGGCAGTGCTGGTAGCCACAGCGGTTAGCGGCATGTCTGTCTATGCACAGGCGGCGGTTGAACCAAAAGAAGAAACCATCACTGTCACCGCAGCACCCGCCGCACAAGAAAGCGCATGGGGACCTGCTCCAACCATCGCTGCCAAGCGTTCCGCCACGGCAACCAAGACTGATACGCCTATCGAAAAGACCCCACAGTCTGTTTCGGTCGTGACGCGTGAAGAGATGGATACCAAACAGCCGGCTTCCGTGAAACAAGCGATTGCTTACACCCCCGGCGTTTTTGCTACGCGTGGTAGTTCCACCACCTATGATGTGGTGACGATTCGTGGTTTCACCGCGCCTACCACCGTCAATACCAACCAATATCTGGATGGTATGAAACTTCAGGGCAATAACTATTCTGAAGTGTCGATGGACCCATATTTCCTGGAACGCGTAGAAGTGATGCGCGGGCCAACATCAGTGCTGTACGGCAATAGCAACCCTGGCGGTATTGTCAGCATGGTGAGCAAACGTCCGACCACAGAGCCACTGAAAGAAGTTCAGTTTAAGATGGGGACTAACAACCTCTGGCAAACCGGGTTCGACTTTAGCGATGCTATCGATGATGACGGCGTGTGGTCATACCGCCTGACGGGGTTAGGGAATAGTCAGGACTCTCAGCAAGAGATGTCAAAATCAACGCGTTACGCGATTGCACCTGCGTTTAGCTGGCGTCCTGATGACAAAACCGATTTCACTTTCCTGAGCAACTTCCAGAACGATCCGTACGCAGGATACTATGGCTGGCTGCCGCGTGAAGGTACACTCGTTCCGTATTACGACGCGAATGGCAATCCGCACAAACTGCCGACCGATTTTAACGAAGGTGAAGAAGATAACAAGATGGCGCGCCGCCAGCAGATGGTGGGCTATAACTTCTCGCATGCGTTCAACGATACCTTCACCGTGCGCCAGAATCTGCGTTATGACCAGGTGAAAACGCTTTATCGTTCTGTTTATGGCTACGGTTACAGTGCACCGGGCAAGATTAACCGCCAATACGTGCGTTCTGACGAAGATCTCAACGCGTTCACCGTTGATACCCAATTGCAGTCTGCTTTTGCGACCGGTGATGTTGATCATACCCTGCTGACAGGCGTTGATTACTCACGTATGCGTAACGATGTGAATGCTCTGTATGGTTCTGCCGATCCGCTGGATATGCAGGATCCACAGTATGGCAATCCGAATATCGATGTGAGTGGGCCGTATGCGAAATACGCTGTGCTCAACCGCATGGAGCAGACCGGACTTTATGCCCAGGACCAGATGGAATGGGATAAGTGGGTGCTGACGCTCGGTGGTCGCTACGATTTTGCGAAAACCTCTACGTTGACCCGCTCCAGCAATTCTCTGGCAGAAGTGAACGATCAGCAGTTTACTTGGCGTGGTGGCATTAACTACCTGTTTGACAACGGTATTTCACCGTATTTCAGTTACAGCGAATCTTTCGAGCCGACCTCCGGTGCAACGAAAGAAGGGAAACCGTTCGATCCTTCACGTGGTAAGCAGTACGAAGCCGGTGTGAAGTATGTACCGAAGGATATGCCGGTCGTGCTGACGGCAGCGGTGTATCAACTGACGAAAAATAAAAACCTGACATCAGATCCGAACGATCCAACCGGGTTGTATAGCGTTCAGAGTGGTGAAATTCGCTCACGCGGTATTGAGCTGGAAGCCAAAGCAGCAGTCAATGCCAATATCAACGTCACGGCGGCATATAGCTACACGGATGCGGAATATACTGAGGACACTATCTTCAAAGGTAAACGCCCGGCAGAAGTTCCGCGTAATCAGGCATCGTTGTGGACCGACTACACGTTCTATGACACTGCCCTGAGCGGTCTGACCGTTGGCGCAGGTGTGCGTTACACCGGTTCAACGGTGAGCTACTATAAAAACGACGCAGCGAAGAAAAATGACGCGTTTAACGTCGGTGGTTATACCGTTGCTGATGCCATGGTCAAATACGATCTGGCCCGTTTCGGCATGGCGGGGTCCAGCGTTGCGGTTAACGTCAATAACCTGTTTAATCGTGAATACGTTTCCAGTTGCTATAGCGAATACGCGTGCTACTGGGGCGCGGAACGTCAGGTCGTTGCAACTGCAACCTTCCGTTTCTAATTTCTCTTTGGGCACGCTTTGCGTGCCCGTTTTACAAGTTGGCCGCTATGCAGGAAAACAGATCCCATCCCGACACCACTTTTGCGTTAAGTAACGTCTCCTTTCGTGTGCCTGGCCGCACGCTTTTACATCCCCTCTCGTTAACGTTTCCCGTGGGAAAAGTGACCGGTCTTATCGGTCATAACGGCTCCGGTAAATCAACCTTATTGAAAATGCTCGGACGTCATCAGCCGCCGTCAGACGGCGAAATCCTGCTCGACGAGCAGCCGCTGGAGAGCTGGAACAGTAAAGCATTTGCCCGTAAGGTCGCCTATTTGCCGCAACAGTTGCCGCAGGCGGAAGGGATGACGGTGCGTGAACTGGTGGCGATTGGTCGCTATCCGTGGCACGGCGCGTTGGGACGCTTTGGCGTGGCTGACAGAGAAAAAGTGGAAGAGGCGATCACGCTTGTGGGGTTAAAGCCGCTGGCGCATCGACTGGTTGATAGCCTGTCAGGCGGCGAGCGTCAGCGCGCGTGGATCGCCATGCTGGTGGCGCAGGACAGTCGCTGCCTGCTGCTTGACGAACCGACTTCGGCGCTGGATATCGCGCATCAGGTTGATGTACTGGCGCTGGTGCACCGCTTAAGCCAGCAGCGCGGACTGACGGTGATCGCCGTACTGCATGATATCAATATGGCGGCCCGTTACTGCGATTATCTGGTGGCGCTACGCGGTGGCGAAATGATTGCTCAGGGAACGCCCGCGGAGCTGATGCGCAGTGAAACCCTGGAACTGATTTATGGCATCCCGATGGGCATTTTGCCGCATCCGGGTGGTGCCGCACCCGTGAGTTTTGTCTATTAATGGTCGGATTACATCATATCACCCGTCGACGTTTATTAACGGCGATGGCGCTGTCACCGCTGCTCTGGCAGATGAATTCGGCGCAGGCTGCAGCGGTTGATCCAAAACGTATTGTGGCACTGGAATGGTTGCCGGTAGAACTGTTGCTGGCGCTGGGAATCACTCCCTATGGCGTAGCCGATGTTCCTAACTACAGGCTGTGGGTCAATCAACCCCCGTTGCCGGACTCGGTGATTGACGTCGGGTTACGCACAGAACCCAATCTCGAACTGCTGACCGAAATGAAACCCTCGTTTATGCTCTGGTCGGCAGGCTATGGCCCCGCGCCAGAAAAACTGGCGCGCATTGCGCCGGGTCGCGGATTTAGCTTCAGCGACGGTAAAAAACCGCTGGCGGTCGCTCGCCAGTCGTTGCAGGAGATGGCGCAACTGCTGAATCTGCAAACGGCTGCTGAACGTCATCTGGTGCAATACGATACCGTGATTGCCAGCCTGAAACCGCGCTTTATTCACCGCGGCGCGCGTCCCGTGCTCCTGGCATCCCTGCTTGATTCGCGGCATATGCTGGTATTTGGCCCGAACAGTTTGTTCCAGGACGTGCTGGACGAATACGGGATCCCTAACGCCTGGCAGGGAGAAACCAACTTCTGGGGCAGCACTGCCGTGGGGATTGACCGGCTTGCCGCGTATAAAGATGTTGATGTGCTGTGCTTCGATCATGGTAACGATAAAGAAATGGACGCGCTGATGTCCACGCCGCTGTGGCAGGCGATGCCGTTTGTTCGCGCCGGTCGCTTTCAGCGGGTACCCGCGGTCTGGTTTTATGGCGCCACGCTGTCGGCGATGCATTTTGCCCGCATTCTGGACACTGCGCTGGGAGGCAAAGCGTGAGCAGGAAACTTGAAATGCCGGATGGCGACGCTAAAAGCGCCTTATTCGGTCTACGGTTCGGGCGCGTTGTTGGCTGGATAAGACGAAGCCGCCATCCGGCGTTGCTGCTGGTGGCGCTGTTTATTGTTGCGATCTGGCTGACCTGGATTAATTTCTCCATTGCCCTGCCGCGTGACCAGTGGCAGCAGGCTATCTGGTCACCGAATATCGACGCCATCGAACAGATGGTTTTCCATTACAGCCTTCTGCCACGACTGGCGATTGCGTTACTGGTTGGTGCCGGATTGGGCCTGGTTGGCGTGCTGTTTCAGCAGGTGTTACGTAACCCGCTGGCGGAGCCGACCACGCTGGGTGTGGCAACCGGTGCGCAGCTGGGCATTACGGTCACCACGCTGTGGGCCATTCCCGGCGCGTTGACCACGCAATTCGCAGCGCTGGCCGGGGCGTGTATCGTCGGGGCGCTGGTGTTTGGCGTTGCCTGGGGCAAGCGTTTGTCACCTGTGACGCTGATCCTTGCTGGTCTGGTGGTCAGCCTGTACTGCGGTGCGATTAACCAGCTGATGGTCCTCTTCCACCACGATCAGCTGCAAAGCATGTTTATGTGGAGCAGCGGGACTCTCACCCAAACTGACTGGAACGGCGTGCAGCGTCTGTGGCCACAGCTGCTGGGTGGCGTGATGCTGACCCTGCTGTTACTGCGTCCAATGACGCTGATGGGGCTGGATGACGGGGTAGCGCGTAATCTCGGGCTGGCGCTGTCGCTGGCGCGTTTGGCGGCGTTAACGCTGGCGATTGTGCTCAGTGCCTTGCTGGTTAACGCGGTGGGGATTATCGGCTTTATCGGCCTGTTTGCCCCGCTGCTGGCGAAAATGCTCGGCGCACGGCGTTTGCTGGCGCGCCTGATGCTGGCCCCGCTGTTTGGGGCCCTGATCCTCTGGCTTTCCGATCAAATTATTCTGTGGTTGACCCGCGTGTGGATGGAAGTCTCCACCGGTTCGGTGACCGCGTTGATTGGTGCGCCGCTGCTGCTGTGGCTGCTGCCGCGCCTGCGCAGCATGAGCGCGCCGGATATGAATGCCAATAACCACGTGGCAGCAGAACGTCAGAACGTGCTGATGTTCGCGCTGGCGGGTGGGGCGATATTGCTACTGACTGCCGTCGTGGCGCTCTCGTTTGGTCGTGATGCCCACGGTTGGACCTGGGCCAGCGGCGCAATGCTGGATGAACTGATGCCCTGGCGCTGGCCGCGTATTCTGGCGGCGATGATTGCCGGGGTGATGCTGGCGGTGGCGGGCTGTATTATTCAGCGCCTGACCGGTAACCCGATGGCCAGTCCGGAAGTCCTTGGGATTAGCTCCGGTGCCGCGTTTGGCGTGGTGTTGATGCTGTTCCTCGTACCGGGTGATGCGTTTGGCTGGCTGCTGCCCGCCGGAAGTCTCGGGGCGGCGGTAACGCTGCTGATTATTATGATTGCCGCTGGGCGCGGCGGCTTCTCGCCGCAACGCATGCTGCTGGCGGGGATGGCGCTCAGCACCGCGTTCACGATGCTGCTGATGATGTTGCAGGCCAGCGGCGATCCGCGGATGGCAAGCGTGCTGACCTGGATCTCCGGCTCGACCTACAACGCCACTGGCGAACAGGTGCTACGGACCGGGATCGTGATGGTGATTCTGCTGGCGGTTACGCCGCTGTGCCGTCGCTGGTTAACGATTTTACCGCTGGGCGGAGAAACTGCGCGGGCAGTGGGTATCGCATTGACGCCGTCGCGCGTGGCGTTACTGATGTTGGCTGCGGGTCTGACGGCGACAGCCACCATGACCATCGGGCCGCTGAGCTTTGTTGGGCTTATGGCACCGCATATTGCGCGGATGTTAGGTTTCCGGCGCACGATGCCGCATATGGTCATCTCGGCGCTGGCGGGAGGCGTGTTGCTGGTGTTTGCCGATTGGTGCGGGCGAATGGTGCTGTTTCCGTATCAGATCCCGGCGGGATTACTGTCGACGTTTATTGGTGCGCCGTACTTTATCTATTTGTTGAGAAAGCAGAGTCGCTGAGTTTGCCGGATGGCGGCCTATGGACGGACCCCTTTCAT
>NZ_SZWV01000102.1:0-47776 GCF_005280945.1 Citrobacter sp. wls718 | reverse complement strand
CTTACCCGGCCTACGTTGTTTCTGGACGTTCTCTTTTACAGCTTCGCAAACACCCGGCGCGCGGCGTCGACAGTGTTATTGATATCTTCCATGCTGTGCGCCACGGACATAAAGCCCGCTTCAAACGCGGACGGTGCCAGATAAACACCTTCATCCAGCATCATGTGGAAGAAGCGCTTGAAGCGCTCAACGTCACATGCCATCACGTCCTGATAGCAGGTCACGGTTTCGGCATCGGTGAAGAAAATCCCGAACATCCCGCCCACATGGTTCACCACCAGCGGAATATTGGCTTCCTGAGCGGCTTCCAGCAGACCTTCTGCCAGACGCGTGGTGAGGTCATCTAAGGTCTCATGAATTCCCGGCTGAGCAACTTCGTTCAGACAGGCGAATCCTGCTGCCATGGCTATCGGGTTACCGGACAGCGTTCCCGCCTGGTAAACCGGGCCGGTAGGTGCCAGTGCGTCCATCACATCACGACGACCGCCGAATGCGCCAACAGGCATGCCACCACCGATGATTTTGCCCAGACAGGTCAGGTCAGGCACTACGCCGTAGTAATCCTGCGCGCCAGCCAGCGCGACGCGGAAACCGGTCATCACTTCGTCGATGATAAACAGCGCACCGAACTCGTCGCACAGTGCGCGCAGGCCAGGCAGGAATTCCGGCAGCGGCGGGATGCAGTTCATGTTGCCCGCGACCGGCTCGACGATGATGCAGGCAATGTCCTGCGGATACTGCTCGAATGCCGCCCGCACCGAGGAGAGATCGTTATAGGTACAGGTCAGGGTGTGCTTGGCAAAATCTGCCGGAACGCCCGGTGAGTTCGGCTGGCCCAGCGTCAGCGCACCGGAACCTGCTTTTACTAGCAAGCAGTCGGCATGACCGTGATAGCAGCCTTCAAATTTGATGATTTTATCGCGCCCGGTGAAGCCACGCGCCAGACGGATGGCGCTCATCGTTGCTTCGGTACCGGAGTTGACCATGCGCACCATGTCCATGGTGGGCACAAGCTCGGTAACCAGCGCCGCCATTTTGACTTCCATCTCGGTCGGTGCACCAAAGCTCAGACCGCGCTCGGCGGCTTCGATCACTGCATTGCGGATCGCCGGGTGGTTATGACCCAGCACCATCGGGCCCCAGGATCCGACGTAATCGATGTAGGCTTTACCATCGACGTCATACAGATACGCGCCATCTGCTTTTTCGATAAACAGCGGAGTACCACCCACGCCGGTAAAGGCGCGAACAGGGGAGTTAACGCCGCCGGGGATCAGTTCGCGTGCTGCGCTGTAGAGGTTCTCAGACTTACTCATGGATGGGGTCCTGGTTCGTAGAAAAAGTGAATGCGGGCTATTCTAGTTATTCAGTGAAGGTTATGAAAGTTTTGTGCATTGGAAACAATACGATTTGCAGGGGATTTTCACAAAATGAGCGAGTAGAATGCCGACTCCGTATTTGTATTACCAATTAATGATCATCTGATGAAAACAGACTCTCCCTCTTTTGAAGCACAGCAAATTGTGCGGTTACGGCGCAGGGATCAGATCCGTCGACTCCTTGATCGGGACAAGACACCGCTCGCGATCCTCTTTATGGCGGCCGTGGTTGGCACCGTGACCGGGCTGGTGGGCGTGGCGTTTGAGAAATCTGTCACCTGGGTACAGAACCTGCGCATTGGCGCACTGGTACAAGTTGCCGATCATGCCATTCTGGTATGGCCGCTGGCCTTTATTCTCTCGGCGCTGCTGGCCATGGTGGGCTATTTTCTGGTGCGTAAATTTGCACCCGAGGCCGGTGGTTCGGGGATCCCTGAGATTGAAGGCGCGCTGGAAGAGCTGCGCCCGGTGCGCTGGTGGCGCGTATTGCCGGTAAAATTTGTCGGCGGCATGGGGACGTTGGGGGCCGGTATGGTGCTCGGTCGTGAAGGGCCGACGGTGCAAATTGGCGGTAACATCGGGCGCATGGTGCTGGATGTCTTTCGTATGCGCAGCGCCGAAGCGCGGCATACCCTGCTGGCAACCGGTGCGGCTGCCGGTCTTTCGGCGGCGTTTAATGCGCCGCTGGCCGGCATCCTGTTCATTCTGGAAGAGATGCGTCCGCAGTTTCGCTATAACCTTGTGTCGATCAAAGCCGTGTTTACCGGCGTTATCATGTCGAGCATTGTGTTTCGTATTTTCAACGGCGAGGCCCCGATTATCGAAGTTGGGAAGCTCTCCAATGCGCCGGTGAATACCCTGTGGCTGTATCTGATACTCGGGATTATTTTTGGCTGTGTCGGACCGTTGTTCAATACCCTGGTGTTACGCACTCAGGATATGTTTCAGCGGTTCCACGGTGGTGACATTAAAAAATGGGTGCTGATGGGCGGGGCGATCGGCGGCCTGTGTGGGATCCTGGGCTTAATTAAACCGGAAGCCGCAGGCGGTGGGTTCAACCTGATCCCAATCGCCGCCGCGGGCAATTTCAGCGTCGGTATCCTGCTGTTTATTTTTATTGCCCGGGTTATCACCACGCTGCTGTGCTTCTCATCCGGTGCGCCGGGCGGGATTTTTGCCCCGATGCTGGCGCTGGGGACACTGCTCGGTACCGCGTTCGGCATGGCGGCCGCGGCCTCATTTCCGCAGTATCATCTGGAGGCTGGGACGTTTGCCATTGCCGGAATGGGGGCGTTGTTGGCGGCGTCGGTACGTGCGCCACTCACCGGCATCGTGCTGGTGCTGGAGATGACCGATAACTATCAGCTCATTTTGCCAATGATTATTACCTGTCTTGGCGCAACACTATTAGCCCAATTTATGGGCGGAAAGCCGCTATACTCGACTATCCTTGCCCGTACGCTGGCAAAACAGGAAGCGGAGCAGGCGGCGAAAAGCCAGAGTACAGCCGCTGGCGAGAATACTTGAACGAAATACCAGGGTATTAGATAATGGCCTTAACTATTGGGTTATAATTTGCCCAATTGCCAATGTCGTTTGGAGCAAAATATGAGTGATGATGTAGCGCTGCCACTGCAATTTACTGAAGCAGCAGCCAATAAAGTAAAAAGCCTGATCGCTGACGAAGATAACCCGAATCTGAAATTGCGCGTATATATCACCGGTGGTGGTTGCAGCGGTTTCCAGTATGGTTTCACCTTTGATGATCAGGTGAATGATGGCGATATGACTATTGAGAAACAGGGCGTTGGCCTGGTGGTTGACCCGATGAGCCTGCAGTATCTGGTGGGCGGCGCGGTTGACTATACCGAAGGTCTGGAAGGTTCCCGCTTCGTGGTGACTAACCCTAACGCCAAAAGCACCTGCGGGTGTGGTTCTTCTTTCAGCATCTGATTGCTGTCTGCAATACCGATGGTCTGATGGTGTAGGCCCGGTAAGCGTAGCGCCACCGGGCAATGTGCCGGATGGCGGCGTAAACGCCTTATCCGGCCTACATGTTCTGCATCGTTACATCAACGTCCGTTATCATCCAGCGCAAATGTCGGTAGCTTTAAGTGCCAGCGAATAGCGGCCAGTCGAATAACCAGCGTGACAACCATCCCCATCATACTGGCGTTTTCCAGCGGTATTGCGAAAGTATAAAACGCGGTTGCGTGAACAATGCCGCCGATAATGCAGGCCGTGGCATAAATTTCTGTACGTAATATCATCGGCACTTCACGGGCCAACACGTCGCGTATGATCCCACCGCCGACGCCGGTAATGACCCCCATACAAATCGCCACTAGCGGACCGGTTCCGGCGAGAAACGCCTTATTGACGCCAATGCCGACGAACACCGCCAGACCCACGGCGTCCAGCACCGGAAGGATCCATTTAGGCAAACGTCTGGGCTGGCGTACCAATACGATCGTTAGCATACTGGTGATCATGGCAACCACCAGATCGGTAGGATCTTTAACCCAGAATACCGGCCCATGATCCAGGGCTATATCGCGGATCGTGCCGCCACCGGCTGCGGTAACCACCCCGAGGACCAGAACGCCGAACGGATCCATACGTAATTTCCCGGCCAGTAATACGCCAGAGATAGCAAATACCGCGGTACCGACAATATCCAGCCAATAGACGAGCATGCTTAAATCCTCACAACACACCTGGTGGGGGGCCGACGCTAATTTATCTGTGAAAGCGCATTACAGAGTTGTTTTGCGGCGAGGATAATACGCGGGCTCGCGCGTTCAAACCAGTCACTATTAAGGATAATAACCGGGATTTTTAACTGTTCTCCCCAGTATTGCTCAATTTTAAGATTTTCGCCCGAACCACCGGTGGCGACGATTGCCTGGGGGGCTCTTGCCAGTACTTGTTCACGGCTGACCTGTGGCCAGGGAACCCGGCTGCCAGCAAAGATGTTTTCTCCCCCGCATACCTCAAGAACCTGGTGTTGAAGGGAGCCTTTTCCACTGGTAAACAGAGGATTTGCACCAAACTGGAGAAACACCCGTTTTTTCGGTTTATTGGCATACTGAGATTTTAGTAAAGCATACTCATCAAGCAATGTTTGCGCGGCCTGTTTTGCTTGCTCAGGCTTGGGGCTCCACGGTGCCAACTGGCGCAGTGCGTCGGCAACCTGCTCGATGGTGACGGCATCCACCCAGATAACCTTAATCCCCAGAGCGGTTAGCTGATTCACCTGCCGCTCGGCATTGCCTCCGCGCCAGGCGATGACCAGATCCGGTTTGAGCGCCACGATGCGTTCCAGATTCATGCCTTGCCAGGTGGAGACCTCTTCAATATTTTTGGCCTCGGGCGGATAATTTGAGTAGCTGCTGACGCCAACGGGCGTAATGCCGGCGGCAAAGGCAAGTTCGGTGTTAGCAGGGGAGAGGGAAACCACACGCGGAGCGGCATAAAGCCACGCCGGAAGCGTAAAAAGCAGGGCGACCAGCGCCCTGGAGATGAATTTAGCCATGCGCCAGTTTCTGTACCAGCGCTTCGACCATCAGGCTTGACTGCTTCGCGGCAACCACCAGGAATTCGTCAAAGCTCAGGTGGGACTGCTGATCGGCAACGTCGGAGATGGCACGAACCACCACGAACGGAACGTTAAAGTTATGGCAAACATGTGCAATCGCGGTGGCTTCCATTTCTACGGCAATCGCCTGCGGGAAGTTATGCTGAATTTTTGCCAGGCCAACAGAGCCGTTAATGAAGGCGTCGCCGCTAACGATAAGACCACGAACGGCGTTAAGGTTCAGTTCTGCAATGCAGGATTCCGCCGCGGCGATAAGCGCAGGGTCGGCTTTAAAACCTGCCGGGCAGCCCGGTAACTGACCGAATTCATAGCCAAATGCAGTGACGTCAGCGTCGTGATAACGCGCTTCGTCAGAGACCACGATATCGCCGACTTTCAGCGTAGAAGCCAGGCCGCCCGCAGAACCCGTATTAATGATGGCATCCGGTTTGCAGCGTTCCAGCAGCAGCGTGGCGCCCAGCGCCGCAGCCACTTTACCGATGCCCGATTTCAGTAGCGCAACCTCAGTCCCGTTCAGTTGGCCGGTGTAAATTTCACAACCGCCAAGGGTGATAGTCTGACGGTTTTCGATTTTGTCACGCAGCAGCGTAACTTCTTCTTCCATTGCACCAATGATGCCGATTTTCATAGATTTACTCGCGATAAGCCAGATTTGAGGGCATAGTCTATCATGCGCTTAAGGGGTAGCGCATTTCTCAGGCGGGAGAGGACATGGCACAGATCGATTTTCGAAAAAAAATAAACTGGCATCGTCGTTACCGTTCGCCGCAGGGCGCAAAATCTGAGCATGAGATCCTGCGAATTTTCGAAAGCGATCGTGGACGTATTATCAATTCTCCGGCTATCCGCCGACTGCAGCAAAAAACCCAGGTCTTTCCGCTGGAGCGCAACGCCGCAGTGCGGACACGTCTGACGCACTCGATGGAAGTTCAGCAGGTAGGGCGCTACATCGCCAAAGAGATCCTCAGCCGACTGAAAGAGCTAAAACTGTTAGAGCAGTACGGCCTGGATGAATTAACCGGTCCTTTTGAAAGCGTGGTCGAAATGTCCTGCCTGATGCATGACATCGGTAACCCACCGTTTGGTCACTTTGGTGAAGCGGCGATTAACGACTGGTTTCGCCAGCGCCTTTTCCCCGCCGATGCGGAAAGCCAGCCTCTCAGCGACGATCGCTGCCTGATCGCGGCGCTACGTTTGCGTGAAGGTGAAGAGTCGCTCAATGACATTCGCCGCAAGGTGCGTCAGGATCTGTGCCATTTTGAAGGAAATGCGCAGGGTATTCGTCTTGTGCACACTTTGATGCGAATGAATCTGACGTGGGCGCAGGTCGGCGGTATTTTAAAATATACTCGTCCGGCGTGGTGGCGTGGAGAGACGCCAGCAACGCATAACTATTTAATGAAGAAACCGGGCTATTACCTTTCCGAGGAACCGTATATTGAGCGGTTACGTAAAGAGTTATCATTAGCACCTTACAGTCGTTTTCCATTAACCTGGATTATGGAAGCCGCTGACGATATCTCTTATTGCGTGGCCGATCTTGAAGATGCCGTGGAGAAAAGAATCTTCAGTGTCGAGCAACTGTATCATCATCTGTATGAGGCCTGGGGACAACATGAAAAAGGCTCCCTGTTTAGTCAGGTCGTGGAGAACGCGTGGGAAAAATCGCGCTCAAATACATTAAGTCGTAGTACAGAAGATCAGTTCTTTATGTATTTGCGGGTCAACACGCTAAATAAACTTGTGCCCTACGCCGCGCAGCGTTTTATTGATAATTTACCGCAGATTTTTGAGGGTAGCTTTAATCACGCCCTGTTAGAAGACGCCAGCAGCTTCAGCCAATTGCTGGGAGTCTATAAAAATGTGGCGATGAAACATGTATTTAGCCATCCTGATGTCGAGCAACTGGAATTACAGGGGTATCGGGTGATCAGTGGCCTGCTGGAGATCTATCAGCCGTTATTAAAGATGGCACTTGCCGATTTTTCTACACTTGTTCAAAACGAAAGATTAAAACAGTTCCCCATTGAGTCACGATTATTTCAAAAGCTCTCTACGCGCCATCGACTTGCTTATGTCGAAGTGGTCAGTAAAATATCTCCGACGTCTGCCGAGTACCCGGTACTGGAATATTATTATCGCTGCCGCCTGATCCAGGATTATATCAGCGGGATGACCGATTTGTATGCCTGGGATGAATATCGACGGTTGATGGCGGTAGAACAATAAACATCCATTTGTAAAGACGGACAATAAAATTTTACTTTTTCCTTAAAGTTTATTCTGGAACTTAGCGCGATAAAACGACTCTGACGTATACAGCAATTTTGCGTTATCAGTTAATCGAGAATGAAACACATGAAAAAAACCACATTAGCAATGAGTGCACTGGCTCTGAGTTTAGGTTTGGCGTTGTCCCCTCTGTCTGCAACGGCGGCTGAGACTGCGTCTTCAGCAACCACGGCTCAACAGATGCCAAGTCTGGCCCCGATGCTCGAAAAAGTGATGCCATCGGTGGTGAGTATTAATGTCGAGGGGAGCACGACGGTGAATACGCCGCGTATGCCGCGTAATTTCCAGCAGTTCTTTGGGGATAACTCCCCGTTCTGCCAGGACGGTTCTCCGTTCCAGAGTTCCCCATTCTGTCAGGAAGGTGCACCGGGCGCGGGTAATGGCGGCGGTCAGCAGCAGAAATTTATGGCGCTGGGTTCCGGCGTGATTATCGATGCTGCAAAAGGTTATGTTGTGACTAACAACCACGTGGTGGATAACGCCACAGTGATTAAAGTCCAACTGAGCGACGGACGTAAATTTGACGCGAAGATGGTCGGCAAAGACCCGCGTTCTGACATTGCGCTGATTCAGATTCAGGATCCGAAGAACCTGACTGCAATCAAGTTGGCAGACTCCGATGCGCTGCGCGTGGGTGATTATACCGTGGCGATTGGTAACCCGTTTGGACTCGGTGAAACGGTGACCTCCGGTATTGTTTCTGCACTGGGTCGTAGCGGCCTGAACGCAGAAAACTATGAAAACTTTATCCAGACCGATGCGGCGATCAACCGTGGTAACTCCGGTGGCGCACTGGTCAACCTGAACGGTGAACTGATCGGTATTAACACCGCGATCCTCGCGCCGGACGGTGGCAATATCGGTATCGGTTTTGCTATCCCAAGCAACATGGTGAAAAACCTGACCTCGCAGATGGTTGAGTTCGGTCAGGTGAAACGCGGTGAGCTGGGAATTATGGGGACAGAGCTGAGCTCTGAGCTGGCGAAAGCGATGAAAGTGGATGCCCAGCGTGGGGCATTCGTCAGCCAGGTGATGCCGAACTCTTCCGCAGCGAAGGCGGGTATTAAAGCCGGTGACGTGATTACCTCGCTGAACGGTAAGCCGATCAGCAGCTTCGCCGCGCTGCGTGCGCAGGTGGGTACGATGCCGGTAGGCAGCAAAATCAGCCTTGGCCTGCTGCGTGACGGTAAACCTGTGACGGTGAATCTGGAACTGCAGCAGAGCAGCCAGACTCAGGTTGATTCCAGCTCCATCTTCAAAGGTATTGAAGGGGCGGATATGAGTAACAAAGGCCAGGACAAAGGTGTCGTGGTCAGCGATGTAAAACCAAAAACGCCGGCAGCGATGATTGGCCTGAAGAAAGGGGATGTAATTATCGGAGCTAACCAGCAGCCGGTGAAAAACATTGCCGAACTGCGCAAAATCCTCGACAGCAAACCGGCTGTTCTGGCGCTGAATATTCAGCGTGGTGACAGCTCCATCTATCTGTTGATGCAGTAAGCCTCTCTAAACCCCTTCCCGGCAGCGGGGAGGGGTTTCTTTTTGTGAACCCTCCCACAACTCCATACTTCTCTCCTTCAGTTTGTGCATCTGCACAATGCTGCCGATTATTATCTTCCTTATGCTGAGCATTGCTCACAGGAGGGGTTTATGGCTGGCTGGCATCTTGATACCAAAATGGCGCAGGATATTGTGGCGCGCACGATGCGCATCATTGATACCAATATCAACGTAATGGATGCCCGTGGGCGGATCATTGGTAGCGGCGATCGCGAGCGTATTGGTGAATTGCACGAAGGTGCACTGCTGGTGCTTTCACAGGGCCGGGTGGTAGACATTGACGATGCGGTCGCGAAGCATTTGCACGGCGTACGACAGGGGATAAACCTGCCGCTACGACTCGAAGGTGAAATTGTTGGCGTCATTGGCTTAACCGGCGAGCCGGAGCATCTGCGCAAATACGGCGAGCTGGTGTGTATGACCGCCGAAATGATGCTGGAGCAGTCGCGTCTGATGCACCTGCTGGCGCAGGACAGCCGTCTGCGTGAAGAGCTGGTCATGAACCTGATTCAGGCGGAAGAAAATACGCCCGCGCTGATGGAATGGGCACAGCGTTTAGGCATTGATTTGAACCAGCCGCGCGTGGTAGCGGTGCTGGAAGTCGATAGCGGCCAACTGGGCGTTGACAGCGCGATGGCAGAACTGCAGCAGCTACAGAATGCATTGACCACGCCAGAGCGTAACAACCTGATTGCGATTGTGTCACTGACCGAGATGGTGGTGCTGAAACCCGCTCTTAATCAGTTTGGCCGTTGGGACGCGGAAGATCACCGCAAGCGTGTAGAGCAGCTTATCGCTCGCATGAAAGAGAACGGACAGCTGCGTTTTCGCGTGTCGCTGGGTAATTTCTTTACTGGACCAGGTAGCATTGCCCGTTCTTACCGCACGGCGCGGACGACGATGATGGTCGGTAAGCAGCGTATGCCGGAAAACCGCAGCTATTTCTATCAGGATTTGATGCTGCCGGTGTTACTGGACAGCCTGCGCGGCGGCTGGCAGGCCAACGAGCTGGCGCGTCCGCTGGTACGGCTAAAAGCAATGGATAACAATGGGTTACTGCGTCGGACGTTAGCGGCATGGTTTCGCCATAACGTGCAGCCGCTGGCGACGTCAAAAGCGTTGTTTATCCACCGCAATACGCTGGAATATCGTCTGAATCGTATCTCTGAGCTTACCGGGTTGGATTTGGGAAATTTCGACGACAGGTTATTGCTGTATGTGGCGTTACAGCTGGATGAACAGCATTGATTGATTGCCTGATGGCGCTACGCTTATCAGGCAAAATGCCGGGTGGCGGCTTCGCCTTACCCGGCCTACGAATACATCCACCCACGGTTATTTACGCGTCAGTTTTTCCAGATCGGATTCAATTTCGCTGATCTTGTTGGTGACGACGCTTTCCAGATGTCGTAAGTCATCGAGGATCTTGCGTTTGAGATCGACTTCACTGCGATCGCGCTGGCAGATCTGATCCAGTTCATCAATCACATAGCGCAGGTTCGGGCTGATTTCCTGCACCTCTTTGTAACCCTGGCCGATACCATCGGCAACCACGGTTTTACGCTGACGGGGATATTTAAACTTAACGCTCTTGGCAAAAAACTCGCCTTTATCCTTCTGGAAATAGATTTTCAGGATATCGTTGTTGGCTTCTTGCCGCAGGCTGTAACGATCGATCTCTTCAGGATTGGTAATGCCCAGACTTTTCAGATTGTCATACATAGCGGTACCCTTAAGCTCACTATAACCATTGAATAATTAACGAAAAGCCTTGTTTATGCCACTCGCAGATGTAAAAAAAGCGGGCTAAGCCCGCTTTTTCAAATTGCCGTTAGTCGATGGTACGCAATAGCTCGTTAATTCCGACTTTGCCACGCGTTTTGGCGTCGACTTTCTTGACGATTACCGCGCAGTACAGGCTGTACTTACCGTCTTTCGACGGCAGATTTCCCGATACCACAACTGAACCCGCCGGAACGCGGCCATAGAAAACTTCGCCGGTTTCGCGGTCGTAGATTTTGGTGCTCTGGCCCAGGTATACGCCCATGGAGATAACGGAGCCTTCTTCGACGATCACGCCTTCTACCACTTCAGAACGCGCACCAATGAAGCAGTTGTCTTCGATGATGGTTGGGTTCGCCTGTAACGGTTCAAGCACGCCACCGATACCAACGCCACCGGACAGGTGAACGTTTTTACCGATTTGTGCACATGAGCCGACGGTTGCCCAGGTATCCACCATGGAGCCTTCATCAACGTAAGCACCGATGTTGACGTAAGACGGCATCAGGACGGTGTTACGTGCGATATAGGCACCCTGGCGCACGGCAGCAGGGGGAACTACGCGGAAGCCTTCTTTCTGGAAGCGCGCTTCGTCGTAGTTGGCGAATTTCATCGGGACTTTATCGAAATAGCGGCTTTCTGCGCCATCGATAACCTGGTTGTCGTTAATACGAAAAGAGAGCAGTACCGCTTTCTTCAGCCACTGATGTGTGACCCACTGACCCTCAATCTTTTCTGCAACACGCAGCGCACCGGAATCCAGCAGAGAAATAACCTGATTTACCGCTTCACGGGTTACGGTATCTACATTTGCCGGAGTAATTTCGGCGCGGCGCTCGAAAGCGGACTCAATAACGTTCTGTAACTGCTGCATTGTTAAACTCTTTCCATAATAAATAAACACATCACCCTTTATCGTTTGGATTGAGGGCCTCTGTCAACCGTTGATGTACTTCCTGCTGCAGCGCATTATTAAGGGCGCGCCGGTCGGCCGTTGCGATTATGAATAAATCTTCTACTCGCTCGCCAATGGTTGTAATTCGGGCGCCATGCAGCGAAATTCCCAGATCGGCAAAAATCTGTCCGACCCGCGCCAGCAGGCCGGGCTGGTCGAGCGCGATAAGCTCGAGGAATGATTTTCGGTCGGTATGAGTCGGTAGAAAAGTCACCTCGGTCTCGACGGTAAAGTGACGTAGTTTTGCTGGTTGGCGGCGCGGTTGTGGTGGCTGCCAACTGCGTTGGGTGATCGCCTGCTCCAGCCCTGAACGGATGGCGTCGTGGCGGTCCGACGACAGCGGGCTGCCGTCCGGCTCCAGCACGATAAATGTATCCATCGCCATGTTATCGCGAGTGGTGAAAATTTGCGCATCGTGGACGCTAAGATTTCGCCGATCCAGTTCGGCACAAACCGCGGCAAACAGATAGGGACGGTCCGGACTCCAGATGAAAATCTCCGTTCCGCCGCGCGTGGCCTGTGGGCTGAGTAAGATCAGCGGCTTGCTCATGTCGTGCTGCAGTAGATGGCGCGCATGCCAGGCCAGCTGGTTTGGGCTGTGGCGCACGAAATAGTTGGCGCGGCAGCGCGACCAGATATGGTGCAGCGCTTCTTCATCAATGTTGTCCATGCGCAGCAGCGCCAGCGCCTGCAGCTGGTGATGACGCACGCGTTCGCGCATATCCGGCGTGTTTTGCATGCCGCGACGTAGCTGTTTTTCGGTAGCGAAGTACAGCTCGCGCAACAGGCTTTGTTTCCAGCTGTTCCACAGCGTTTCGTTGGTGGCGCAAATGTCCGCCACCGTCAGGCACACCAGGAAGCGCAGGCGGTGTTCCGTTTGCACTTCTTCGGCGAACTGCTTGATGACTTCGGGGTCCTGAATATCGCGGCGCTGGGCGGTAACCGACATCAGCAGATGCTGGCGGACCAGCCAGGCGACCAACTGTGTTTCGCGGGAATTCAGCCCGTGCAGTTCGGCAAACTTGAGGACATCCTGAGCACCGAGAACCGAGTGGTCGCCGCCGCGACCTTTGGCGATATCGTGGAACAGCGCGGCAATCAGAATCAGCTCCGGCTGGCGCAGACGCGGCCAGAGATCGACACACAGCGGGTGACGCTGACGGGTCTCTTCTTTGGCAAAGCTTTCCAGCTTTAGCATCACGCGAACCGTGTGTTCATCCACCGTATAGGCATGAAACAGGTCAAACTGCATTTGGCCGACAATGTGCGACCACTGCGGCATATAGGCCCACAGCACACTGTGACGATGCATCGGCAGCAGGCCACGGCTCACCGCCCCCGGATGGCGTAACATGCTGAGAAACAGCGAACGCGCCTCCGGGATGTAGCACAGCGGTTGTGTCAGATGGCGGCGGGCATGGCGCAAATGGCGCAGCGTAGTGGAGTAAATCCCGGTGATCGCGCTATTGCGCACCATGGTGTAAAACATCCGCAGAATGGCTTCCGGTTCGCGGATAAACAGATCGTCGTTACGCAAATCAATTAACGTGCCGCGTAGCTGAAAGTCGTCATCGATCGGGCGCGGCTTTTCATCTGCGGATAGAGCGAGGATGGCCTCATCAAACAGCTGAAGTAGCATGTGGTTCAGCTCACTGACCCTGCGCGTGACGCGAAAATAGTCTTTCATCATCCGTTCGATAGGCTCGTTGCCTTCACCGCCGTAGTGTAGCCGTTGCGCGACGCTAAGCTGACGGTCAAACAGTAGACGGTTATCGTAACGCGTGACTTCCAGATGCAGTGCGAAGCGAATGCGCCAGAGGATGTGCAGACACTCATTCAGTTCAGCACGTTCTGCCAGCGTCAAGAAGCCGAATCCAACCATCTCATCCAGCGACGTGGCGCCAAAGTGGCGGCGGGCTACCCACTGGAGGGTGTGGATATCGCGCAGGCCGCCGGGGCTACTTTTGATATCCGGTTCCAGATTGTAGCTGGTGCCGTGATAGCGCTGGTGGCGCAGGTTCTGCTCTTCCACTTTGGCGGCGTAAAATTTATCGGAGGGCCAGAAGCCTTCGCTAAAAATATGTTTTTGTAGCTCAAGAAACAGCGCCACGTCGCCAATCAGCAGGCGTGTTTCAATCAGGTTAGTGGCGACGGTTAAATCGGACAGGCCTTCCAGCAGACACTCTTCCAGCGTACGCACGCTGTGCCCCACCTCCAGTCTCACATCCCACAACAGGGTTAGCAGTTCGCCGACCTTCTCGGCCTGCGCATCAGGCAGTTTTTTACGACTCAGAATCAGCAGGTCGATATCGGAAAGCGGGTGCAGTTCGCCACGGCCATAGCCGCCGACGGCGACCAGCGCCAGATCGGCAATTTGACCGAAACCGGCTTCAATCCACAGGCGTTGCAGCAGTTGGTCAATAAACTCGGTGCGCGCTTCGATCAACTGCTCTGCGGAAATACCACTGTCAAAGGCTTCACCTAACCAGTTCTGAAACGAATCGATATGCGTTTTAATGCCGCTACAGTTGAGATCGTGCTGAGGCCAGGTTCCCGGGTTTTGCGGTTGGCCCGGCAGGGTGGGGAGGGCAGTATTTGCGTGTTGTTCAGGAAGAGTATTCATTGTGCGCCACCCATAAAAAAGCCGGATGACGCTTACGCTTATCCGGCCTACGGGAGAGTGCCATTTGTAGGCCTGATAAGCGACAGCGCCATCAGGCAAAACATTATTCGTCGTGTGTGATAACCGCCGGGATAGTGTCATCCTTGCGTAACGTCAGAATTTCACAACCGTTTTCCGTCACCACAATAGTATGCTCGTACTGTGCAGACAAGCTACGGTCTTTGGTTTTTACCGTCCAGCCGTCTTTCATGGTGCGGATACGATAATCACCGGCGTTGAGCATCGGTTCAACGGTGAAGGTCATGCCCGGTTGCAGCACTACGCCGCCATCGTCTGCATCGTAGTGCAGAACCTGAGGTTCTTCATGGAAGCCGCGACCGATGCCGTGGCCGCAGTATTCGCGTACCACAGAGAAGCCTTCGCCTTCCGCATATTTCTGAATGGCTGCGCCCAGCGTGCGCAGACGAATACCCGGTTTTATCATACGCAGCGCCAGATACAGGCTTTCCTGCGTGACGCGGCACAGACGCTCGCCCAGAATCGTCGGCTTGCCGACGATAAACATTTTGGAGGTGTCACCGTGGAACTCGTCTTTAATCACGGTAACGTCGATGTTGACGATATCGCCGTCTTTCAGGTGCTTGGCGTCGTCCGGGATCCCGTGGCATACCACTTCATTAATAGAGATGCAGACGGATTTCGGATAACCGTGATAACCCAGGCACGCGGAGATCGCCTGCTGCTCGTTCACGATGTAGTCATTGCAGATACGATCCAATTCGCCGGTGCTGACGCCCGGTTTGATAAACGGTTCGATCATTTCCAGCACTTCGGCGGCCAGACGACCAGCGACGCGCATTTTTTCGATTTCTTCAGGGGTCTTGATTGAGATAGCCATAAATTCTGTCCATCAGTGTCGATGATTTCGACAATAATTGTGTAAGTGCTGCTAATGGTATCAGTCAGGGGTGTACCCTGCCAAATTGAGAATCATTAACAGCACAGACCGCCAACTATTATTGGTGTCTATGGCGTATTTGTGGTATAAAGCGCGCCGGACTTCCGATCCATTCGAAGACTACACACGATGGACGGGAGCGACAAATCTCACTTTGTGTAACAACACACACGTATCGACACATATTCCGGGGTGCCCTTTTGGGTCGGTAATATGGGATGCGTGGAGGCTTAACCCCAACTTTTATATATAGAGGTTTTAATCATGGCAACTGTTTCCATGCGCGACATGCTCAAGGCTGGTGTTCACTTCGGTCACCAGACCCGTTACTGGAACCCGAAAATGAAGCCTTTCATCTTCGGTGCGCGTAACAAAGTTCACATCATCAACCTTGAGAAAACTGTACCGATGTTCAACGAAGCTCTGGCTGAACTGAACAAGATCTCTGCTCGTAAAGGTAAAATCCTTTTCGTTGGTACTAAACGCGCTGCAAGCGAAGCGGTGAAAGAAGCTGCTAACAACTGCGACCAGTTCTTCGTGAACCATCGCTGGTTGGGCGGCATGCTGACTAACTGGAAAACCGTTCGTCAGTCCATCAAACGTCTGAAAGATCTGGAAACTCAGTCTCAGGACGGTACTTTCGAAAAGCTGACCAAGAAAGAAGCGCTGATGCGCACCCGTGAGCTTGAGAAACTGGAAAACAGCCTGGGCGGTATCAAAGACATGGGCGGTCTGCCGGACGCTCTGTTCGTAATCGATGCTGACCACGAGCACATTGCTATCAAAGAAGCAAACAACCTGGGTATCCCGGTATTTGCAATCGTTGATACCAACTCTGATCCGGACGGTGTTGACTTCGTTATCCCGGGTAACGACGACGCAATCCGTGCTGTGACCCTGTACCTGGGCGCTGTAGCTACTACCGTTCGTGAAGGCCGTTCTCAGGATCTGGCTTCCCAGGCGGAAGAAAGCTTCGTAGAAGCTGAATAATAAGGCACGCTCGTTAGAGCCCCCTTATAAACCAGGTTGTATCACGTTTGGTTAGGGGCCCTTTAGGCCCCTTTTTCACTTTTAAATCTGTGCGGTTTGACGCCGGGCAGATCAAATCTTCCGAGGATTTTAGAATGGCTGAAATTACCGCATCCCTGGTAAAAGAGCTGCGTGAGCGTACCGGCGCAGGCATGATGGATTGCAAAAAAGCACTGACTGAAGCTAATGGCGACATCGAGCTGGCAATCGAAAACATGCGTAAATCTGGTGCGATCAAAGCGGCGAAAAAAGCAGGCAACGTTGCTGCTGATGGCGTGATCAAAACCAAAATCGACGGCAACTACGGCATCATTCTGGAAGTTAACTGCCAGACTGACTTCGTTGCTAAAGATGGTGGTTTCCAGGCATTTGCAGACAAAGTTCTGGATGCTGCAATCGCGGGCAAAATCACTGACGTTGACGTTCTGAAAGCACAGTTCGAAGAAGAACGTGTTGCGCTGGTTGCTAAAATCGGTGAGAACATCAACATCCGTCGTGTTGCTTCCATCGAAGGCGACGTACTGGGTTCATACCAGCACGGTGCGCGTATCGGTGTTCTGGTTGCGGCTAAAGGCGCAGACGAAGAGCTGGTTAAACAACTGGCAATGCACATTGCTGCAAGCAAGCCTGAATTCGTTAAGCCAGAAGACGTATCTGCTGAAGTGGTAGAGAAAGAATACCAGGTTCAGCTGGATATCGCGATGCAGTCTGGTAAGCCGAAAGAAATCGCAGAGAAAATGGTTGAAGGCCGCATGAAGAAATTCACCGGCGAAGTTTCTCTGACGGGTCAGCCTTTCGTTATGGATCCGAGCAAATCTGTTGCTCAGCTGCTGAAAGAGCACAACGCTGACGTAACAGGCTTCATCCGCTTTGAAGTGGGTGAAGGCATCGAGAAAGTTGAGACTGACTTTGCAGCAGAAGTTGCTGCGATGTCCAAGCAGTCTTAATTTTTTAAAGGAGCCGCCTGAGGGCGGCTTCTTTTTGTGTCTGGCTTGTAAATTCAGCGAACCGCTATAGTGGCTACGTTGAAAAGCGACATACAATGTCGCTGGTATTAACTCATCTCATTCGTTGACAGTCTCAGGAAAGAAACATGGCTACCAATGCAAAACCCGTCTACAAACGTATTCTGCTTAAGTTAAGTGGCGAAGCGCTGCAAGGTTCAGAAGGCTTCGGTATTGATGCAAGCATACTTGACCGTATGGCTCAGGAAATCAAAGAACTGGTTGAGCTGGGTATTCAGGTTGGCGTAGTGATTGGTGGCGGTAACCTGTTCCGTGGTGCTGGTCTGGCGAAAGCGGGAATGAACCGCGTTGTGGGCGACCACATGGGCATGTTGGCCACCGTAATGAACGGTCTGGCAATGCGCGATGCGCTTCACCGCGCCTATGTGAACGCTCGCCTGATGTCCGCAATTCCTTTGAACGGTGTGTGCGATAACTACAGCTGGGCGGAGGCTATCAGCCTGCTGCGCAACAACCGTGTTGTTATCCTGGCGGCCGGTACCGGCAACCCGTTCTTCACGACAGACTCTGCAGCCTGCCTGCGCGGTATTGAAATTGAAGCTGATGTAGTGCTGAAAGCCACCAAAGTTGACGGCGTATTTACCGCAGATCCGGCGCAAGATCCAACCGCGACCATGTACGAACAACTGACCTATACTGAAGTTCTGGATAAAGAACTGAAAGTGATGGATCTGGCGGCGTTCACGCTGGCTCGTGACCACAAATTGCCTATTCGTGTCTTCAACATGAACAAACCGGGTGCGCTGCGCCGTGTGGTGATGGGTGAAAAAGAAGGGACGTTAATCACGGAATAATTCCCGTTGCGGCTAAATGCAGGTAATATTCTGCTTTAATGTCGCGGGATACGTCCCTCAAAATTAATCAAGACTATACTTGTCGCATCTTGCGTGGTGGATATGGTCTGACTGAAACAAGCTTTCAAGGATTCGTAACGTGATCAACGAAATCAGAAAAGATGCTGAAGTACGCATGGACAAATGCGTCGAAGCATTCAAAAATCAAATCAGCAAAATTCGCACGGGTCGTGCTTCTCCCAGCCTGCTGGATGGCATTATCGTGGAATATTACGGCACGCCAACTCCGCTGCGTCAGCTGGCAAGCGTAACGGTTGAAGATTCCCGTACTCTGAAAATCAACGTGTTTGACCGTTCTATGGGCCCGGCCGTTGAGAAAGCGATTATGGCTTCTGACCTCGGTTTGAACCCAAGCTCTGCGGGTTCTGACATCCGCGTTCCGCTGCCGCCGCTGACCGAAGAACGTCGTAAAGATCTGACCAAGATCGTGCGTGGCGAAGCAGAAGGCGCGCGTGTTGCCGTGCGTAACGTTCGTCGTGATGCTAACGACAAAGTGAAAGCGCTGTTGAAAGATAAAGAGATCAGCGAAGATGACGATCGCCGTTCTCAGGACGACGTGCAGAAAATGACTGACGCCGCTATCAAGAAAGTGGATGCGGCGCTGGCAGAGAAAGAAGCGGAACTGATGCAGTTCTGATTCGCCTGTACGCTTAAAACGCCGCTCAGAAGGTCTGCAAAGGCTGGATGGCGGCGTTTTGCTTTTTTCTGTCTATCCCCTAAAGGGTAAAATTCTTCAGGATGTCTGATGAAGCAATTAACCATTCTCGGCTCAACCGGCTCTATTGGTTGCAGTACGCTGGATGTCGTACGCCATAACCCGGAAACGTTTCGTGTTACTGCGCTGGTCGCGGGTAAAAATGTTGCCCGTATGGTCGAGCAGTGCCTGGAGTTCTCTCCCCGCTATGCAGTAATGGATGATGAAACAAGCGCTGCGCAGGTGAAAGCGGCTCTGCTGGAGCAGGGAAGTCGTACCGAGGTGATGAGCGGACAACAGGCGGCCTGTGATATGGCTGCGCTGGATGATGTCGATCAGGTGATGGCCGCGATTGTCGGCGCGGCGGGGCTGCTGCCTACGCTGGCGGCAATCCGTGCAGGCAAAAGCATTTTACTGGCGAATAAAGAGTCGCTGGTGACCTGCGGTCGTTTGTTTATGGATGACGTGAAGCGCCACAAAGCGCAGCTTTTGCCGGTAGATAGCGAACATAACGCGATTTTTCAGAGTTTACCCCAACCTATTCAGCACAATCTGGGATACGCTGACCTTGAGCAAAATGGCGTCATGTCCATTCTGCTTACCGGGTCTGGTGGCCCTTTCCGTGAAACGCCATTGCACGATCTGGTGTCAATGACCCCCGATCAAGCATGCCGTCACCCGAACTGGTCGATGGGACGAAAAATCTCCGTCGACTCTGCCACTATGATGAATAAAGGTCTGGAATACATTGAAGCGCGCTGGTTGTTTAATGCCAGTGCAAGCCAGATGGAAGTGCTGATTCATCCACAGTCGGTGATTCATTCGATGGTTCGGTATCAGGATGGTAGCGTTCTGGCACAACTGGGTGAGCCTGATATGCGCACGCCTATTGCCCATGCTATGGCATGGCCGGAACGCGTCATATCTGGTGTGAAGCCTGTCGACTTTTGCAAACTGAGCGCGTTGACGTTTTCCGCGCCGGATTACCAACGCTATCCGTGCCTGAAACTGGCGATGGATGCGTTTGAGCAAGGGCAAGCGGCGACTACCGCGCTGAACGCTGCGAATGAAATTACCGTTGCCGCATTTCTGGCGCAACAAATTCGATTTACCGATATTGCCGAGCTCAATTTATCGGTACTGGATAAGATGGATTTGCAGGAACCCCAGAACGTTGATGACGTGATGAGGGTTGATGCCGTTGCACGGGACGTCGCCAGAAAACAAGTGATGCGACTCTCAAGCTGATGATAATCCCTCTACAGAGATTCGTGCTATTTGTTAGCGTTGGGCTTCAGTGATATAGTCTGCGCCACCCGATCACAGGTATTGGCATTTTTTCGGTCGGGTAAGCCGTGGTTTGACACGGCTTTTTTGTGTAGAGGCTTCAGTATTCCTGAGTACCGTTAAATCCTTTCAGGGACTAAAAACGCGTTATGTTGTCTGCAACTCAACCATTAAGCGAAAATTTGCCAGCACATGGCTGTCGCCATGTAGCCATTATTATGGATGGCAATGGCCGCTGGGCGAAAAAGCAAGGGAAGATTCGCGCCTTTGGGCATAAGGCCGGAGCAAAATCCGTCCGCCGGGCTGTCTCTTTTGCTGCCAATAACGGTATTGATGCGTTAACGCTGTATGCCTTTAGCAGTGAGAACTGGAACCGACCTGCGCAGGAAGTGAGCGCGTTAATGGAATTATTCGTGTGGGCACTTGATAGTGAAGTGAAAAACCTGCATCGCCATAACGTTCGTCTGCGTATTATCGGGGATATCAGTCGATTTAACTCACGTTTGCAAGAACGGATTCGCAAGTCGGAAGCGCTTACAGCCCAGAATACGGGGTTAACGCTGAATATTGCTGCGAATTACGGCGGACGTTGGGACATTGTCCAGGGAGTCAGGCAACTGGCGCAACAGGTGCAAGACGGTCTGCTGCGCCCTGAGCAAATTGACGAAGAAATGCTTGGTCAGCAAGTTTGTATGAATGAACTGGCTCCTGTGGATTTAGTGATAAGGACTGGGGGAGAGCATCGCATCAGTAATTTTTTGCTGTGGCAAATTGCCTATGCTGAACTTTACTTTACGGATGTTCTCTGGCCCGATTTCGATGAACAAGACTTTGAAGGTGCGCTGCATGCCTTTGCTAATCGAGAGCGTCGTTTCGGCGGGACCGAACCCGGTGATGAAAAAGCCTGATGGGGGTCGCTTTTGCTGAAGTATCGCCTGATTTCTGCTTTTGTTTTAATACCCGTTGTCATCGCGGCGCTGTTTTTATTGCCGCCGGTGGGGTTCGCCATTGTTACGCTGGTCGTATGTATGTTGGCCGCGTGGGAGTGGGGACAGTTAAGCGGTTTCACCACTCGCACACAGCGAGTCTGGCTGGCGGTTCTGTGCGGGCTTTTGCTGGCACTGATGCTGTTTTTACTGCCTGAATATCATCATAATATTCATCAACCGTTGGTCGAAGTGTCGCTTTGGGCGTCGTTGGGCTGGTGGGGCGTTGCACTATTGCTGGTGTTATTTTACCCAGGTTCGGCGACTGTCTGGCGTAATTCAAAGATATTACGCATCATTTTCGGCATCTTAACCATTATCCCTTTCTTTTGGGGAATGCTGGCGCTACGTGCCTGGCATTATGATGAGAATCATTATAGTGGCGCAGTATGGCTGCTGTATGTCATGATCCTCGTCTGGGGAGCGGATTCCGGTGCGTATATGTTTGGCAAGTTATTTGGTAAACATAAACTGGCGCCGAAGGTTTCTCCGGGTAAAACCTGGCAAGGTTTTATTGGCGGACTCGCCACTGCGGCTGTGATCTCATGGGGTTATGGTATGTGGGCGAATCTTGATGTCGCGCCTGTCACCTTGCTCATTTGCTCTATTGTTGCGGTCCTGGCCTCGGTGCTGGGTGACTTGACTGAGAGTATGTTTAAGCGTGAAGCAGGTATTAAGGACAGTGGTCACTTAATCCCAGGGCACGGCGGCATTCTGGATCGTATTGATAGTCTGACGGCTGCGGTACCGGTCTTTGCTTGCTTGCTGTTACTGGTTTTCAGGACGCTTTAACGGATGGTCTTATGCTGAGTATTCTCTGGAATCTGGCTGCATTCATCGTCGCACTCGGTGTGCTTATCACCGTGCATGAATTTGGTCATTTCTGGGTTGCCCGGCGCTGTGGTGTTCGCGTTGAGCGTTTTTCCATTGGTTTTGGAAAGGCGCTGTGGCGGCGCACTGATAGATTGGGTACCGAATACGTCATCGCCCTGATCCCTCTCGGCGGCTACGTCAAAATGCTGGATGAGCGTGCAGAACCGGTGGTGCCGGAACTGCGCCACCACGCGTTCAACAACAAAACGGTTGGGCAGCGTGCGGCCATTATTGCCGCAGGTCCGATTGCAAACTTCCTTTTCGCTATTTTTGCTTACTGGCTGGTGTTTATCATCGGCGTCCCTGGTGTTCGTCCGGTTGTGGGTGAAATAACACCCAACTCGATTGCCGCACAGGCGCAAATTCAGCCAGGTACGGAACTAAAAGCGGTTGATGGTATCGAAACCCCTGATTGGGATACCGTGAGATTGCAGCTGGTCGCTAAAATTGGCGATGAGCAGACCATTCTTAGCGTGGCGCCGTTTGGCAGCAACCAGCGACAGGACAAAACGCTGGATTTGCGCCAATGGGCATTTGAGCCAGACAAACAGGATCCCGTTACGAGTTTAGGGATTCGTCCACGCGGTCCGCAGATTGAACCGGTGCTGTCAGAAGTACAGATTAACTCCGCAGCAAGTAAGGCGGGTTTGCAAGCTGGCGACAGGATCGTTAAAGTCAATGGTCAGCCGCTCACGCAATGGATGACGTTCGTGACGCTGGTGCGTGATAATCCGAATAAGCCGTTAGCGCTAGAAATTGAAAGGCAGGGGAGTTCCTTGTCTTTGACGTTAACTCCGGACTCAAAACCGGGTAACGGTCAGGAAGAGGGATTTGCGGGTGTCGTGCCTAAAATTATTCCTCTGCCTGATGAGTATAAGACTGTACGCCAGTATGGACCATTCGGCGCCATCCTCGAAGCCTCGGATAAAACGTGGCAGTTGATGAAGTTGACGGTCAGTATGCTGGGAAAATTGATTACCGGTGATGTGAAACTGAACAACCTCAGTGGGCCGATTTCTATCGCCCAGGGGGCTGGGATGTCAGCGGAGTTCGGGGGGATTTATTACCTGATGTTCCTTGCGCTTATCAGCGTGAACTTAGGGATAATTAACCTGTTTCCGTTGCCCGTTCTTGACGGGGGGCATCTGCTGTTCCTGGCGATTGAAAAGCTGAAGGGCGGTCCGGTATCCGAGCGGGTTCAAGACTTTAGTTATCGCATTGGCTCGATTTTGCTGGTGTTGTTAATGGGGCTTGCACTTTTCAATGATTTCTCTCGGTTGTAAGAGAGTGTTAGGAAGAACGCATAATAACGATGGCGATGAAAAAGTTGCTCATAGCGTCGCTGCTGTTTAGCAGCGCCACCGTATACGGTGCTGAAGGGTTCGTCGTGAAGGACATTCATTTCGAAGGCCTACAGCGAGTCGCCGTTGGTGCGGCTCTCCTCAGTATGCCGGTGCGCACAGGCGACACGGTTAATGATGAAGATATCAGTAATACCATTCGTGCTCTGTTCGCCACCGGTAACTTTGAGGATGTCCGCGTCCTGCGCGATGGTGATACCCTTCTGGTTCAGGTAAAAGAACGCCCGACGATTGCCAGCATCACTTTCTCCGGTAACAAATCGGTTAAAGATGACATGCTGAAGCAAAACCTCGAGGCGTCTGGCGTGCGTGTTGGCGAGTCTCTCGATCGCACCACGCTTGCCGATATCGAAAAAGGCCTGGAAGATTTTTACTATAGCGTCGGTAAGTACAGCGCCAGTGTGAAAGCGGTGGTGACGCCGTTGCCGCGTAACCGCGTTGACCTCAAACTGGTGTTCCAGGAAGGTGTCTCGGCGAAGATCCAACAGATCAATATCGTCGGTAACCATGCCTTTACAACCGACGAATTGATCTCTCACTTCCAACTGCGCGATGAAGTGCCGTGGTGGAACGTGGTGGGCGATCGTAAATACCAGAAACAGAAACTGGCGGGCGACCTTGAAACCCTGCGTAGTTACTATCTGGATCGCGGCTATGCTCGCTTCAATATCGACTCCACGCAGGTCAGCCTGACGCCGGATAAGAAAGGTATCTACATCACCGTCAACATTACTGAAGGCGAGCAGTACAAGCTTTCTGGGGTACAGGTGAGCGGTAACCTGGCTGGACACTCTGCCGAAATTGAGAGCCTGACGAAAATCGAACCGGGTGAACTCTATAACGGCACCAAAGTGACCAAAATGGAAGATGATATCAAGAAGCTTCTGGGTCGCTACGGTTATGCCTACCCGCGCGTACAGTCGCAGCCTGAAATCAACGATGCCGATAAGACGGTTAAATTGCGCGTAAACGTGGATGCGGGTAACCGTTTCTATGTGCGTAAGATCCGCTTTGAAGGTAACGATACCTCTAAAGATTCCGTCCTGCGTCGTGAAATGCGCCAGATGGAAGGTGCCTGGCTGGGTAGCGATCTGGTCGATCAAGGTAAAGAGCGTCTGAATCGTCTGGGCTATTTCGAAACAGTCGACACCGATACTCAGCGTATTCCGGGCAGTCCGGATCAGGTTGATGTGGTCTACAAGGTGAAAGAACGTAACACCGGTAGCTTTAACTTCGGCGTCGGGTACGGTACCGAAAGCGGCGTGAGCTTCCAGGCGGGCGTTCAGCAGGATAACTGGTTAGGTACCGGGTATTCTGTCGGCATTAACGGCACCAAAAACGATTACCAGACCTATACTGAATTGTCTGTGACCAACCCGTACTTCACCGTGGATGGTGTGAGCCTTGGTGGCCGCGTCTTCTATAACGACTTTGAAGCGGATGATGCAGACCTGTCTGACTACACCAACAAAAGTTATGGTACAGACGTCACACTGGGCTTCCCGATCAACGAATACAACACGTTGCGTGCGGGCCTGGGTTACGTGCATAACTCCTTGTCTAACATGGATCCACAGGTTGCAATGCAACGTTATCTGGTTTCCATGGGTGAAGATCCTGATGCGGATAGCTTCAAATCAGACGATTTCACCTTCAACTACGGTTGGACGTATAACAAGCTGGACCGTGGCTATTTCCCAACGGAAGGTACGCGTATTAACCTGAACGGTAAAGTCACCGTTCCGGGTTCTGATAACGAATACTACAAAGCGACGTTGGATACCGCGACCTACGTACCGATTGATGACGACCATAAATGGGTTGTTCTGGGTCGTACCAAGTGGGGTTATGGTGATGGATTAAGCGGCAAAGAAATGCCGTTCTATGAGAACTTCTATGCCGGTGGTTCCAGCACCGTGCGTGGCTTCCAGTCCAACACCATTGGTCCAAAAGCCGTCTATTTACCGGCAAATCGTAATACTGAAAACGAAGATAACGAGTGTGATGTCGGTAATACATCACCGTGTAAATCAGACGATGCAGTAGGCGGTAACGCCATGGCTGTCGCCAGCCTGGAGTTTATTACCCCAACGCCGTTTATTAGCGACAAGTATGCTAACTCGGTCCGTACCTCTTTCTTCTGGGATATGGGTACCGTCTGGGATACCAACTGGGATTCTGCGAAGTATTCTGGCTATCCAGACTACAGCGATCCGAACAATATCCGTATGTCTGCGGGTATCGCGTTACAATGGATGTCCCCATTAGGGCCGTTGGTCTTCTCCTACGCCCAGCCGTTCAAAAAGTACGATGGAGACAAATCAGAACAGTTCCAGTTTAACATTGGTAAAACCTGGTAATTGTTCTGCGCAAAGGAATGTAGTGGTAGTGTAGCGATGACTTTAGGCGATCCTGCATGGGGTCGCCTGGCCACGCAAAGAACTGTACCTTCGGGTGCAAATGGGATGGTAAGGAGTTTATTGTGAAAAAGTGGTTATTAGCTGCAGGTCTCGGTTTAGCGATGGCAACGTCCGCACAGGCTGCTGACAAAATTGCAATCGTCAATATGGGTAGCCTGTTCCAACAGGTTGCACAGAAGACTGGTGTTTCTAATACGCTGGAAAACGAGTTCAAAGGCCGCGCCAGCGAACTGCAGCGCATGGAATCCGATCTGCAATCTAAAATGCAGCGTCTGCAATCCATGAAAGCAGGTAGCGATCGTACTAAGCTGGAAAAAGACGTTATGGCTCAGCGCCAGACTTTCTCTCAGAAAGCGCAAGCTTTTGAGCAGGATCGTGCGCGTCGTTCCAACGAAGAACGTGGCAAACTGGTTACGCGTATCCAGACAGCCGTGAAATCTGTCGCTAGCAGCCAGAGCATCGATCTGGTCGTTGACGCAAACACCGTTGCTTACAACAGCAGCGATGTTAAAGACATCACCGCTGACGTACTGAAACAGGTTAAATAAGTAATGCCTTCAATTCGACTGGCTGATTTAGCAGAGCAGTTGGATGCAGAATTACACGGTGATGGCGATATCGTCATCACCGGCGTAGCGTCCATGCAATCTGCGCAAACTGGCAATATTACGTTCATGGTGAATCCTAAGTACCGTGAGCATTTAAGCCTGTGCCAGGCTTCTGCCGTTGTGATGACGCAGGACGATCTTCCTTTTGCTAAGAGTGCTGCGCTGGTAGTGAAGAACCCCTACCTGACCTATGCGCGAATGGCGCAAATTTTAGATACCACGCCTCAGCCGGCACAGAACATTGCACCCAGTGCAGTGATTGATGCGACGGCAAAGCTGGGTAGCAATGTCTCTGTTGGCGCAAATGCGGTCATCGAGTCTGGCGTAGAACTGGGCGATAACGTGGTTATCGGTGCAGGCTGTTTCGTCGGAAAAAACACAAAAATCGGCGCAGGTTCACGCTTGTGGGCGAATGTGACGATTTATCACGATATCCAGATCGGTGAACATTGCCTGATTCAGTCCAGCACCGTTGTAGGATCTGACGGCTTTGGCTATGCGAACGATCGTGGTAATTGGGTGAAGATCCCACAGCTTGGTCGCGTAATTATTGGCGATCGTGTCGAGATCGGCGCTTGCACGACCATCGATCGTGGCGCTCTGGACGATACCGTGATCGGCAATGGTGTTATCATTGATAACCAGTGCCAGATTGCGCATAACGTTGTGATTGGCGACAATACGGCGGTAGCCGGTGGCGTCATTATGGCGGGCAGCCTGAAGATTGGCCGTTACTGCATGATTGGCGGCGCCAGTGTGATCAATGGGCATATGGAAATATGCGACAAAGTCACGGTCACTGGTATGGGTATGGTGATGCGTCCTATCACCGAACCAGGCGTCTATTCCTCAGGCATTCCGCTACAGCCCAACAAGGTATGGCGTAAAACAGCTGCACTGGTGATGAATATTGATGATATGAGCAAGCGCCTCAAAGCAATTGAGCGCAAGGTTAATCAACAAGACTAAAGCACCTTTTTTGCACGTCTGACTTTTCGGCCTGTCCCATTCATACGATTGCGACAGGCCGTGTTATTATTGCCTTTTAGTATATTTTGACAGGAAGAGTATTTTGACTACTAACACTCATACTCTGCAAATTGAAGAGATTTTAGAACTTCTGCCGCACCGTTTTCCGTTTTTGCTGGTTGATCGTGTGCTGGATTTTGAAGAAGGTCGTTTTCTGCGCGCAGTGAAAAATGTATCCGTTAACGAGCCTTTCTTCCAGGGCCACTTCCCGGGTAAACCGATTTTCCCTGGCGTGCTGATTCTGGAAGCAATGGCCCAGGCAACGGGTATTCTGGCGTTTAAAAGCGTAGGAAAACTGGAGCCAGGCGAGCTGTATTATTTCGCTGGTATCGATGAAGCACGCTTCAAGCGTCCTGTCGTACCTGGCGATCAGATGATCATGGAAGTCACTTTCGAGAAAACGCGCCGTGGCCTGACCCGTTTTAAAGGGGTTGCACTGGTTGACGGTAAAGTTGTGTGCGAAGCAACGATGATGTGTGCCCGTAGCCGGGAGGCCTAATACGTGATTGATAAATCCGCCTTTATTCACCCGACCGCCATTGTGGAAGAGGGCGCCAGTATTGGTGCCAATGCCCACATTGGACCTTTTTGTATTGTTGGACCCCACGTTGAAATTGGTGAGGGTACCGTACTGAAGTCTCACGTTGTCGTGAATGGCCATACTAAAATTGGTCGCGATAACGAGATCTATCAGTTTGCCTCCATCGGCGAAGTAAACCAGGATCTGAAGTATGCTGGCGAACCGACCCGCGTGGAAATTGGCGATCGCAACCGCATCCGCGAAAGCGTCACCATTCATCGTGGCACAGTGCAAGGCGGTGGGTTGACGAAGGTGGGCAGCGATAACTTACTGATGATCAACGCGCACGTTGCGCATGATTGTACGATTGGTAATCGCTGTATTCTGGCGAATAACGCCACGCTTGCCGGACACGTTTCGTTGGATGATTTCGTTATCATCGGCGGGATGACGGCGGTGCATCAGTTCTGCATCATCGGCGCACATGTGATGGTTGGTGGTTGTTCTGGTGTTGCTCAGGACGTTCCGCCGTACGTTATCGCCCAAGGTAATCATGCCACGCCATTTGGCGTCAACATCGAAGGTCTGAAGCGTCGCGGGTTCACCCGTGAAGCGATTACCGCGATCCGTAACGCCTATAAAGCGTTGTATCGCAGTGGTAAAACTCTGGAAGAAGTGAAGCCGGAAATCGCCGAGCTGGCGAAGCAGTACCCGGATGTTCAGGCTTTCAGTGATTTCTTTGAACGCTCAACGCGTGGCCTGATTCGTTAATGACTGAGCAGCGTCCATTAACGATTGCCCTCGTCGCCGGAGAAACCTCCGGCGATATTCTTGGTGCAGGATTAATTCGCGCACTCAAGGCGCGTGTACCCAATGCCCGTTTTGTTGGCGTGGCAGGTCCGCTGATGCAGGCCGAAGGCTGTGAAGCCTGGTACGAAATGGAAGAGTTGGCGGTGATGGGCATTGTTGAAGTGCTCGGACGCCTGCGCCGTTTACTGCATATTCGCGCCGATCTGACTCGTCGTTTTACCGATCTCAAGCCGGACGTTTTCGTTGGCATTGATGCACCTGATTTTAATATTACCCTTGAAGGGAACTTGAAAAAACAGGGCATTAAAACCATTCATTACGTCAGCCCTTCCGTGTGGGCATGGCGACAGAAACGTGTTTTCAAAATAGGCAGATCCACCAATATGGTGCTGGCCTTTCTGCCTTTCGAAAAAGCGTTTTATGACAAATTTAATGTCCCGTGCCGCTTTATCGGCCACACCATGGCGGACGCCATGCCGTTGGATCCGGATAAAAACGCGGCTCGCGACGTGCTGGGTATTCCCCATGATGCGCACTGCCTGGCACTATTGCCAGGAAGCCGGGGCGCTGAAGTGGAGATGCTTAGCGCTGATTTTCTGAAAACAGCACAGTTGCTACGCCAGCAGTATCCCGATCTCGAAGTGGTCGTGCCGCTGGTGAATGCCAAACGACGGGAACAGTTTGAGCGCATTAAAGCTGAGGTAGCACCGGAACTTTCCGTACATCTGCTTGATGGGATGGGACGCGAAGCGATGGTTGCCAGCGATGCAGCGCTGCTGGCTTCAGGCACGGCAGCGCTGGAGTGTATGTTGGCGAAGTGCCCGATGGTTGTCGGCTACCGTATGAAACCCTTCACGTTCTGGCTGGCGAAACGTCTGGTGAAAACCGATTATGTTTCGTTGCCGAACCTGCTGGCGGGAAGAGAATTAGTCAAAGAGCTGTTGCAGGATGAATGCGAACCGCAGGCGTTGGCGAAAGCGCTGCAGCCGTTGCTGGCGAATGGCAAAACCAGCCATGCGATGCACGATACGTTCCGCGACCTGCACCAGCAGATCCGTTGTAATGCTGATGAGCAGGCGGCGGATGCAGTCCTGGAGTTAGCACAATGATTGAATTTGTTTATCCACATACGCATTTAGTGGCGGGTGTGGATGAAGTAGGACGAGGCCCTTTGGTCGGGGCTGTGGTGACAGCTGCTGTTATTCTTGATCCAGCGCGTCCGATAGTCGGTCTGAACGACTCCAAAAAACTCTCTGAAAAGCGTCGTCTGGCGCTTTACGATGAAATCAAAGAAAAAGCGTTAAGCTGGAGCCTGGGACGGGCGGAACCACATGAAATCGACGAGCTGAATATTCTGCATGCCACCATGCTGGCCATGCAGCGAGCGGTGGCCGGTTTGCACATTACGCCTGAATACGTGCTAATTGACGGTAATCGTTGCCCGGTATTGCCGATGCCGTCGATGGCGGTGGTGAAAGGGGACAGTCGCGTGGCGGAAATCAGCGCAGCGTCTATTTTGGCGAAAGTCACCCGCGATGCGGAGATGGCGACGCTGGATACGGTTTTCCCGCAGTACGGCTTTGCGCAGCACAAAGGCTACCCAACAGCTTTTCATCTGGCGGCGCTTATAGAGCATGGCGCGACAGAACACCACCGTCGCAGCTTTGGCCCTGTTAAACGCGCACTGGGACTCACGTCCTGATTCTTGTGGCAAGAATAAGTAAACCGGAATCTGAAGATGTCTGAACCACGTTTCGTCCACCTGCGGGTGCACAGCGACTACTCCATGATTGATGGGTTGGCAAAAACGGGGCCGCTGGTGAAAAAGGCGGCCGCGTTGGGCATGCCTGCACTGGCGATCACCGATTTTACCAACCTGTGTGGTCTGGTGAAGTTTTACGGGGCGGGTCACGGTGCTGGCATTAAACCGATTGTTGGTGCTGATTTTCATGTCCGTAGCGAGCAGTTTGGCGACGAGTTGACGCAACTAACGGTGCTGGCGGCCAATAATACGGGCTATCAGAATCTGACGTTGTTGATATCAAAAGCCTATCAACGTGGCTATGGATCCGAAGGACCGGTCATCGACAGAGACTGGTTGCTTGATTTAAAAGAAGGCTTAATTTTACTTTCCGGTGGTCGCATGGGCGACGTCGGACGGAGCTTGCTACGCGGTAACAGCGCGCTGGTTGATGAGTGCGTCACGTTTTATGAAGAACATTTCCCCGATTGTTATTTTCTGGAACTGATCCGTACCGGCAGGCAGGACGAAGAGAATTATTTGCATGCCGCAGTGGCGCTGGCCGAAACGCGGGGTCTGCCGGTGGTGGCGACCAACGATGTTCGCTTCCTTGAAACCGGAGATTTTGACGCGCATGAGATCCGCGTGGCGATCCATGATGGTTTCACACTCGATGATCCGAAACGTCCGCGCAACTATTCACCGCAGCAGTATATGCGCAGCGAAGAAGAGATGTGCGAGCTGTTTTCCGACATTCCGGAAGCGCTGCAAAATACCGTCGAGATAGCCAAGCGCTGTAACGTGACGGTGCGTCTGGGTGAATACTTCCTGCCGCAGTTCCCGACCGGAGATATGACCACCGAAGACTATCTGGTTAAAAAATCGAAAGAAGGTCTGGAAGAGCGTCTGGCGTTTTTGTTCCCGGATGAAGCCGAACGCAAAGAGAAGCGCCCACCTTACGACGAACGCCTGGACATTGAACTTCAGGTTATCAACCAGATGGGGTTCCCGGGCTACTTCCTGATCGTCATGGAGTTTATCCAGTGGTCGAAAGACAACGGCGTGCCGGTCGGACCTGGCCGTGGTTCCGGTGCCGGCTCACTGGTGGCCTATGCGCTAAAAATTACCGATCTCGATCCGCTGGAATTTGACCTGCTGTTCGAACGTTTCCTTAACCCGGAACGTGTCTCGATGCCTGACTTCGACGTTGACTTCTGTATGGAGAAACGCGACCAGGTGATTGAACATGTGGCGGAAATGTATGGTCGTGACGCGGTATCACAGATTATTACCTTTGGTACGATGGCCGCAAAAGCGGTTATCCGCGACGTGGGCCGCGTACTGGGGCATCCGTACGGGTTTGTCGACAGGATTTCTAAACTGGTGCCACCCGATCCGGGGATGACGCTGGCAAAAGCCTTTGAGGCAGAGCCGCAGTTGCCAGAAATCTACGAGGCGGACGAAGAGGTCAGGGCGCTGATCGACATGGCGCGTAAGCTGGAAGGCGTCACGCGTAATGCCGGTAAGCATGCGGGCGGCGTGGTTATTGCTCCCACTAAAATTACCGACTTTGCTCCGCTCTATTGTGATGAAGAAGGTCTTCATCCGGTCACTCAGTTTGATAAAAACGACGTGGAATACGCCGGGTTGGTTAAGTTTGACTTCCTGGGTCTGCGTACGCTGACGATCATTGACTGGGCGCTGAAAATGATCAACCCGCGTCGGGCAAAGCAGGGACTGGAGCCGATTGACATCGCCGCCATCCCGCTCGACGATAAAAAATGTTTTGATATGCTGCAGCGCTCGGAGACAACCGCCGTCTTCCAGCTTGAATCTCGCGGCATGAAGGATCTGATCAAACGCCTGCAGCCTGACTGCTTCGAAGATATGATAGCCCTGGTGGCGTTGTTCCGCCCAGGCCCACTGCAGTCGGGAATGGTAGATAACTTTATCGACCGTAAGCACGGGCGAGAAGAAATATCCTACCCGGATGTACAATGGCAGCATGAGTGCCTGAAACCTGTTCTGGAGCCGACGTACGGCATTATCCTGTATCAGGAACAGGTCATGCAGATTGCCCAGGAGCTGTCTGGTTATACTCTTGGCGGCGCGGATATGCTGCGCCGTGCGATGGGTAAGAAAAAGCCGGAAGAAATGGCCAAGCAGCGCGGCACCTTTGAAGAAGGGGCGAGAAAGCGCGGCGTAGACGGTGAGCTGGCGATCAAAATCTTTGACCTGGTGGAGAAATTCGCAGGGTACGGGTTTAACAAATCGCACTCCGCAGCCTATGCGCTGGTGTCTTACCAGACGCTATGGTTGAAAACGCATTACCCCGCTGAGTTTATGGCCGCGGTAATGACCGCTGATATGGATAACACTGAGAAAGTGGTCGGGCTGGTGGATGAATGCTGGCGTATGGGACTGAAAATCCTGCCGCCGGATATCAACTCCGGGCTGTATCATTTCCACGTAAATGATGATGGCGAGATTGTGTATGGCATCGGCGCGATAAAAGGCGTGGGTGAAGGCCCCATTGAAGCTATTATTGAAGCGCGTAACAAAGGTGGCTATTTCCGCGAGTTGTTCGATCTCTGTGCCCGTACGGATATCAAAAAGCTAAACCGCCGGGTGCTGGAAAAACTGATCATGTCCGGGGCGTTTGACCGCCTTGGCCCGCATCGCGCCGCACTGATGAATTCGCTGAACGACGCGCTTAAAGCCGCCGATCAGCACGCAAAAGCCGAAGCCATCGGTCAGGCCGATATGTTTGGCGTTCTGGCCGAAGAGCCGGAACAGATTGAACAATCCTATGCCAACTGCACGCCGTGGCCGGAGCAGGTGGTATTAGATGGTGAGCGTGAAACGTTAGGGCTTTACCTGACGGGACACCCCATCAACCAGTATTTAAAAGAAATTGAGCGCTATGTCGGAGGCCACAGGCTGAAAGACATGCATCCGACAGAACGTGGTAAAGTTACCACGGCTGCGGGGCTCGTCATTGCTGCGCGGGTAATGGTCACCAAGCGCGGCAATCGTATCGGCATCTGCACGCTGGATGACCGTTCCGGGCGTCTGGAAGTGATGTTATTTACCGATGCCTTGGATAAATACCAGCATTTGCTGGAAAAAGACCGCATACTTATCGTCAGCGGACAGGTCAGCTTTGATGACTTCAGCGGTGGGCTTAAAATGATGGCCCGTGAAGTCATGGATATTGACGAAGCCCGGGAAAAATACGCTCGCGGGCTTGCTATCTCGCTGACGGACAGGCAAATTGATGACCAGCTTTTAAACCGACTCCGTCAGTCTCTGGAACCCCACCGCTCGGGGACAATTCCAGTACATCTCTACTATCAGAGGGCGGATGCACGTGCGCGGTTGCGTTTTGGCGCAACGTGGCGTGTCTCTCCGAGCGATCGTTTACTGAACGATCTCCGTGGCCTTATTGGTTCGGAGCAGGTGGAACTGGAGTTTGACTAATACAGGAATACTATGAGTCTGAATTTCCTTGATTTTGAACAGCCGATTGCAGAGCTGGAAGCAAAAATCGATTCTCTGACTGCGGTGAGCCGTCAGGATGAGAAACTGGATATTAACATCGATGAAGAAGTGCATCGCCTGCGTGAAAAAAGCGTAGAACTGACGCGCAAAATCTTTGCCGATCTTGGCGCATGGCAGGTAGCCCAGCTGGCTCGCCATCCACAGCGTCCGTACACCCTGGATTACGTCCGCCTGGCGTTTGATGAATTTGATGAGCTGGCGGGCGATCGTGCCTATGCGGATGATAAAGCTATCGTCGGCGGCATCGCGCGTCTTGATGGTCGTCCAGTGATGATCATTGGTCATCAGAAAGGCCGCGAGACTAAAGAAAAAATTCGTCGTAACTTCGGCATGCCAGCACCGGAAGGCTATCGCAAAGCGCTGCGCCTGATGGAAATGGCCGAACGTTTCAAGATGCCGATCATTACCTTCATTGACACCCCTGGGGCTTATCCGGGCGTGGGCGCGGAAGAACGTGGTCAGTCTGAAGCGATTGCGCGTAACCTGCGTGAAATGTCACGTCTGAGCGTACCGGTTATCTGCACCGTTATCGGTGAAGGTGGCTCCGGTGGCGCGCTGGCGATCGGCGTGGGCGATAAAGTGAATATGCTGCAATACAGCACCTATTCTGTTATCTCCCCGGAAGGCTGTGCATCCATTCTGTGGAAAAGCGCAGACAAAGCGCCGTTGGCGGCAGAAGCGATGGGCATTATTGCCCCACGTCTGAAAGAGCTGAAGCTGATCGATTCTATCGTACCGGAACCGCTGGGCGGGGCGCATCGTAATCCAGAAGTCATGGCTGCGTCGCTGAAAGCACAGCTGCTGGCCGATCTGGCCGATCTCGATGTGTTAAGTACGGAAGAGCTGAAAAATCGCCGTTACCAGCGACTGATGAGCTACGGTTACGCGTAAACTGCATATATTCTGAAAAGGGCCACAACGCTGTGGCCCTTTTTTTTACCTGCGGTTTGACCAGGCTATGATTAACTAAGGTTTTTCCAGGAGGAACGCATGAATATCATTGCCATCATGGGACCGCATGGCGTCTTTTATAAAGATGAGCCCATCAAGGAACTTGAACGTGCACTACTGCAGCAAGGGTTTCAGATTATCTGGCCGCAGAATAGCGTCGACCTGCTGAAATTTATTGAGCATAACCCGCGAATTTGCGGCGTCATTTTTGACTGGGATGAGTACAGCCTGGAGCTGTGTAGCGATATCAACCAGCTTAACGAATACCTGCCACTTTACGCCTTTATCAATACCCATTCGACGATGGATGTCAGCGCCCACGACCTGCGCATGGCGCTGTGGTTTTTCGAGTATGCTCTAGGCCAGTCTGACGATATTGCCACCCGTATTCGCCAGTACACCAATGAATACCTCGATAACATCACTCCGCCGTTTACCAGGGCGTTGTTCACCTACGTGAAAGAAGGGAAGTATACCTTCTGTACGCCGGGGCACATGGCGGGGACGGCATACCAAAAGAGTCCAGTGGGCTGCCTGTTCTATGACTTTTTTGGCGGCAATACGCTCAAGGCCGACGTCTCCATTTCCGTGACCGAACTGGGGTCGCTGCTGGACCATACTGGCCCGCACCTGGAGGCCGAAGAATATATCGCCCGCACCTTTGGGGCAGAGCAGAGCTATATGGTGACGAATGGCACCTCGACGTCGAATAAAATTGTCGGTATGTATGCAGCCCCGACCGGAAGTACGCTACTGATCGATCGTAACTGTCATAAATCACTGGCGCATTTGCTGATGATGAGCGACGTGGTACCCATCTGGCTGAAGCCCACGCGTAATGCGCTGGGTATTCTTGGCGGTATCCCTAAGCGTGAATTTACCCGTGAGAGTATTGAGCGCAAAGTCGGAGAGACCGCCCAGGCCCAGTGGCCAGTACATGCGGTGATCACCAACTCTACCTACGACGGTCTGCTGTATAACACCAACTGGATCAAACAGACGTTGGACGTGCCGTCTATTCACTTTGACTCGGCCTGGGTGCCCTACACTCATTTTCACCCGATCTATCAGGGGAAAAGCGGCATGAGCGGCGAACGAGTACCTGGTAAGGTTATCTTTGAAACCCAGTCGACCCACAAGATGCTGGCGGCGCTGTCGCAGGCTTCTCTGATCCACATTAAAGGTGACTACGATGAAGAGACCTTTAATGAAGCCTTTATGATGCATACCTCGACGTCGCCGAGCTACCCGATTGTCGCGTCAATAGAAACGGCGGCGGCAATGCTGCGCGGCAACTCAGGCAAGCGCTTAATCAATCGCTCCGTTGAGCGTGCGCTGCATTTTCGCAAAGAAGTACAGCGACTGCGGGAAGAATCGGACGGCTGGTTCTTTGATATCTGGCAGCCGGAAAAGGTGGATGAAGCGGAATGCTGGCCCGTAGCGCCGGGTGAAGACTGGCATGGGTTTACCGATGCCGACGCCGACCACATGTTCCTCGATCCGGTGAAAGTGACTATTCTGACACCGGGGATGGATGAACAGGGAAACATGAGTGACGAAGGGATCCCGGCGGCGCTGGTGGCGAAATTCCTCGACGAACGCGGTGTCGTGGTGGAGAAAACGGGTCCGTATAATCTGTTATTTTTGTTCAGCATTGGCATTGATAAAACCCGGGCGATGGGGTTGCTGCGTGGGCTGACAGAGTTCAAACGTTCGTACGATCTGAATTTGCGTGTGAAGAATATGCTGCCAGATTTGTATGCTGAAGATCCGGATTTCTATCGCAATATGCGTATTCAGGATCTGGCACAGGGGATCCATAATCTGATCCGCCAACACGATCTCTCCGGGCTAATGCTACGGGCATTTGACACCCTACCGGAAATGAAAATGACGCCACATCAGGCCTGGCAGCGGCAGATCAAAGGCGAGGTGGAGACGGTGACGCTTGACCAACTGGTGGGGCGCATTTCTGCAAATATGATCCTGCCTTATCCTCCCGGCGTACCGTTGCTGATGCCGGGGGAAATGATCACCGAAGACAGCCGGGCGGTGCTCGATTTCCTGTTGATGCTGTGTTCTGTCGGCCATCATTATCCTGGATTCGACACGGATATTCATGGCGCTAAACTGGGTGAGGACGGCGTGTACCGTGTGAGAGTCCTAAAAATGGCATCGCAGCTTGCCTGAACCGACCGCGGACGAGTAACGTGCGAAAAGAAAACTAAAGAGGCTAAGACGCTATGCTGGGATTAAAACAGGTTCACCATATTGCCATTATTGCGACGGACTACGCGGTGAGTAAGGCATTTTACTGCGACGTGCTGGGCTTTACGCTGATGAGCGAGGTCTACCGGGAAGAGCGTGACTCCTGGAAAGGCGATCTGGCGCTGAACGGGCAGTACGTGATTGAGCTTTTTTCTTTTCCATTTCCACCTTGCCGTCCCAGCCGACCGGAAGCCTGCGGGTTACGCCATCTGGCGTTCAGCGTGGATGATGTGGAAAAGGCGATAGCCCATCTGGAAAATCATAATGTGAAATGTGAGGCAGTACGTGTCGACCCCTTTACCGGCAAACGCTTTACTTTTTTCAACGATCCGGATGGATTACCGCTTGAATTATACGAGCAGTAAGGCTTGTCATTGTAACGGTAGCCCGGTAACGTGCCGGGCAATACCCTAGTAAGTACTCATCATGACGACACTCACACTAAACACTTCACTTCTGACATCTCCCCATATCCTGGTGGCCTTTAGCGGTGGCCTCGACTCGACCGTGCTGTTGCACCAACTGGTGCTGTGGCGAAAACAACACCCCAACATCGTGCTACGCGCTATCCATATCCACCATGGATTGAGTCCGCACGCAGACGAATGGGTGACGCACTGCGAATCGGTTTGTGCACAATGGCAGGTGCCGCTGGTGGTTGAACGGGTGCATCTTCAGGATGACGGGCTGGGGATAGAGGCGCAGGCCCGGCGGGCGCGCTATCAGGCTTTTGCCCGGACGCTGCTGCCGGGTGAAGTGCTGATGACCGCCCAGCATCTTGATGACCAGTGTGAAACCTTTTTGCTGGCGCTCAAACGCGGCAGCGGCCCGGCCGGACTTTCTGCAATGGGGGAAAGTTCACCGTTTGCTGGGACCCAGCTTATTCGCCCGCTATTGGCGCAAACGCGTGACGCGCTTGAACGCTGGGCGTTGGAGCATGGACTACGCTGGATTGAAGATGAAAGTAATCAGGATGATGCCTACGATCGCAATTTTCTGCGGCTACGTATAATCCCGCAACTGCAACAGCGCTGGCCGCACTTTGCTGAAGCGGCGGCCCGCAGTGCGGTGCTGTGTGCCGAGCAGGAACGTTTGTTGGATGAGTTACTTGCCAATGATTTAGCGGAGTGTGTCACCGAGCAGGACACCCTTTTAGTTGAGCCATTAATGACGATGAGCGATGTACGACGTGCTGCGCTGCTTCGTCGCTGGCTGGCAGGGCTGAATGCACCGATGCCATCCCGGGATGCGCTGGCGCGAATCTGGCAGGAAGTGGTGCTGGCGCGGGAAGATGCTGCGCCGTGCTTGTGCGTAGGCGAATATGAAATTCGCCGCTATCAGTCACAGCTGTGGTGGGTGAAATCTGTTACCGGGCAAAGTGAAACTGTCATCCCGTGGCCATGCTGGCAAACACCGCTGACGCTGCCTGCCGGGCTGGGAGACGTACAGTTACTCCCAACGGGAAAATTACGTATGCCGCACGTGGGTGAACCGGTCAGTATTCGCTTTAAAGCGCCCGGGTTATTACACATTGTCGGGCGTAACGGTGGGCGTAAGCTCAAAAAAATATGGCAGGAGCAGGGAATTCCGCCCTGGCGACGCGATACCACGCCGTTACTGTTTTACGGCGAAACGCTGATTGCGGCAGCCGGTGTCTTTGTTACGCGGGAAGGACTGGCGGAAGGGGAAGAAGGCGTGAATCTGGTATGGCATGCCTGATGGCGCTGCGCTTATCAGGCCTACGTATCGCATGGAAAGTAGGCCGGATAAGGTGCTTGCACCGCCATCCGGCAACAAAATAATCAGGATTCGCTAACCACCACGGTACCGATTTCCGGGTGGCTGAAGCTGGCAATCTTGTCGAGACGAAGCTCACGTGATTCTCCAGAGACGTCTGCAACCAGATATTCCACATTTTTGCGTGAAACCAGGTCATTGGCTTTCGCCTGCAGCACTTCGCCATCTTTCAGCGCCAGCGTCAGTAATAAATGGTGCTGGCAGGCGAGCTCAAGATTGTCGTAATCATCACAGTTAATGGGTTGATACGTTTCATTCATTGACATAATCGCTCACCAGTAAGTTCGCGGCAGCATAGGCCGCTTTTTCTCTGACCGACTCTGAAAGGGCGCTGTCTTCCGCCACTTCATTCAGCACTTTCAATACGCAACCCAGCGCATCCGGGACATACCCTAAGTCTCCGCTGGCGATTTCCGCGTACCGCTTGCGTATTAACTCACAATATTTTTCCACATGCCCTCCTGTCAGTACTCTGACTTAACCGTGGATGCAAGTCTAAGCCTACGAAGATAAACTCTGTTTAGCAAGGTGACTATACCATACTCATTCAAGCAATATCAGCGCCTTGATAGAAGAGCTGTTAGCAGCCTTTTGGCGTAGTTTTCGCTACAATGTGCGCCTGATTCGAAAGGAGTTCTCTCATGGCGCTTAAAGCGACAATTTATAAAGCCGTTGTCAACGTGGCGGATCTTGACCGCAACCAGTTTCTTGACGCGGCATTGACGCTGGCGCGTCACCCTTCTGAAACCCAGGAACGCATGATGCTGCGCCTGTTGGCATGGATTAAATATGCCAATGAGCGGTTACAGTTTACGCGGGGCTTGAGCGCAGAAGATGAGCCAGAAGCATGGCTGCGTAACGATCATCTGGGCATTGATTTATGGATTGAACTCGGCCTGCCGGATGAGCGTCGGATTAAGAAGGCCTGTACTCAGTCTGGGGAAGTTGCTCTGTTTACCTATAACAGTCGGGCGGCGCAAATCTGGTGGCAGCAAAACCAGAATAAGTGCGCACAGTTTAAAAATTTGACTGTCTGGTATCTGGATGACGAACAGCTGGCGCAGCTGAGCGACTTTGCCGGGCGTACTATGACGTTGCAGGCGACCATCCAGGATGGGGCTATCTGGTTGTCAGACTCTCAGAACAATCTGGAAATTCATCTGACCGCGTGGCAGCAGCGTTGATGATCGTTCTCTCCCGAAACGTCTCTATCCCTGATAATGAGCTGGAAATCACGGCTATCCGGGCACAGGGTGCGGGTGGGCAGCACGTTAATAAGACCTCGACGGCCATCCATTTGCGCTTTGACATTCGGGCCTCTGGCCTGCCAGAGTATTACAAGGAACGCTTGCTGGCGGCCAGTCATCATCTGATCACTGCCGATGGCGTCATCATCATTAAGGCGCAGGAATATCGCAGTCAGGAACTCAACCGGGAAGCGGCTCTGGCCAGGCTGGTGGCGTTGATTAAAGAATTAACCGCAGTGCAAAAAAGCCGCCAGGCAACGCGTCCTACGCGCGCCTCGAAAGAGCGCCGGTTGTCATCGAAGGCGCAAAAATCCACCGTGAAGGCGCTGCGCGGGAAAGTTCGTCGTTCGCAGGACTGACGAACAGGAATAAAAAAATCATAAGGATTTTATAGTGAAAACAGCAATATTGTCAGTGGTCGCTGTATGCACGCTCTTTTCCTTGATCGGCTGTAATAATCGTACTGACGTCGAAGCATTGCAGTCGACGCGGGCGGCAGAATTAAAACCGATGCAGCAAAGTTGGCGTGGCATCTTGCCCTGCGCCGACTGCGAAGGGATTGAAACCTCGCTGTTCCTGGAAAAAGACGGGACCTGGGTGATGAACGAACGGTATCAGGGCGTACGGGATGAACCGTCTTCCTTTGCCTCCTATGGCACCTGGGCACGCACGGCGGATAAGCTGGTGTTGACCGACAGCAAAGGTGAGAAGTCTTACTACCGGGCAAAAGGCGAGGCGCTGGAAATGCTCGATCGTGAAGGTAATCCGATCGAATCGCAGTTCAACTATACCCTTGAGCCGGTGTCAGCCAGTTTGCCCGTCACGCCAATGCCGATGCGTGGGATGTATTTCTACATGGCGGATGCGGCTGTCTTTACCGACTGTGCGACGGGCAAGCGTATGCCGGTAGCAAATAATGCCCAGCTTGAACGCGGCTATTTAGCTGCTCGCACGGAAACTGGCCAATCGGTCTTGTTGACCCTTGAAGGGCATTTCACGCAGGAGGCGAACCCGGATACGGGCGAGAAGGTGAAAACGCTGATGGCGGATAAAGACGCGAAGTTTATACCCGGTAAAGGGTGTAATTAATCTCTGAAAAAAGGCCCTGATGATCAGGGCCTTTTGCTGTATCAGCCTTTAATGGCTTTAATCAGATAGTCGACGATGTCGCCGGTTTTAATCAGCTGTTTCTCGCCGTGACGACGGTATTTGTATTCGATATCATCGTTATCGAGGTTACGGTCGCCCAGCACGATGGTGTGCGGAATACCGATCAGTTCCATATCGGCAAACATCACGCCTGGACGTTCTTTACGATCGTCCATCAGCACTTCGATACCCTGCGCGCGTAGCTCAGCGTAAAGCTTCTCAGCCAGTTCCTGTACGCGGTAGGATTTGTGCATGTTCATCGGCAGAATCGCCACCTGGAACGGTGCGATGGCGTCCGGCCATACAATGCCGCGATCGTCAAAGTTCTGTTCAATAGCGGCAGCAACAACGCGAGTCACCCCGATACCGTAGCAGCCCATGGTCAGAATCTGGTTACGACCATCTTCGCCCTGAACTGAAGCTTTCATTGCTTCAGAGTACTTGGTACCCAGCTGGAAGATGTGACCGACTTCGATACCGCGTTTAATCAGTAGTGTGCCTTTGCCGTCCGGGCTCGGGTCGCCGGCAACGACGTTACGGATGTCAGCCACTTCTGGCGTGGCGACATCACGATCCCAGTTAACACCGAAATAGTGTTTACCGTCGATGTTAGCACCTGCTGCGAAGTCGCTCATGACCGCAACGGTACGATCGATAACTACCGGGATTGGCATGTTCACTGGACCGAGCGAGCCAGGACCTGCTTTGACTACGGCACGAATTTCTTCTTCGGTGGCGAAGGTCAGTGGGCTGGCAACCTGCGGCAGTTTTTCTGCTTTGACTTCGTTCAGTTCGTGATCGCCACGAACCAGCAGCGCAACCAGCGGGTAGCTGCTGCCTTCGACCGCTTTCACCAGCAGCGTTTTAACGGTTTTTTCGATCGGCAGATTGAACTGCTCAACCAGCTCAGCGATGGTTTTCGCGTTTGGCGTATCGACCAGCGTCATTTCCTGCGTGGCGGCACCGCGCGGTTCTTTTGGCGCTACGGCTTCTGCAAATTCGATGTTGGCAGCAAAGTCGGAACTGTCAGAGAACACCACGTCATCTTCGCCGCTCTGCGCCAGAACCTGGAATTCGTGAGAAGCGCTACCGCCGATAGAACCGGTGTCAGCCTGTACCGCACGGAAATCCAGACCCATACGGCTGAAGATCTTGCTGTACGCGGCATACATTGCGTCGTAGGTTTCTTGCAAAGATTCCTGAGTCGTATGGAAAGAGTACGCATCTTTCATCAGGAATTCACGGGAGCGCATGACGCCGAAACGCGGACGCACTTCGTCACGGAATTTAGTCTGGATCTGGTAGAAGTTCAGCGGCAGCTGTTTGTAGGAGCTGAGCTCGTTACGGATCAGGTCGGTGATCACTTCTTCATGCGTTGGGCCGAGTACGAATGGACGATCGCCGCGGTCAGCAATACGCAGCAGTTCCGGGCCGTACTGTTCCCAACGGCCGCTCTCTTCCCACAGTTCAGAAGGCTGAACTACCGGCATTAACACCTCGATAGCACCGGCGTTGTTCATCTCTTCACGCACGATGTTTTCGACTTTTTTCAGGACGCGCACGCCGGTCGGCAGCCAGGTATATAACCCGGAGGCCAGCTTGCGAATCATCCCGGCGCGCAGCATCAGCTGGTGGCTGATAACCTCGGCGTCGGCAGGTGTCTCCTTCAGAGTGGAGAGCAGATATTGGCTAGTACGCATGTTGTTACGGTTCCAGTTGAACGATCGAACAGGCTCAACGCGAGCCTGACACAAAAAAAGTGGTTTAGTTTACCAGCGAGAAAGGGATGTCAAAAGAGAAGGGCGCGAAATTACCGGGGTTCGAGCGCAAAGACTTCGAAACCCTCTGCCGTCACGCGCCAGCGCACGTTGAAATCGTGTAGCCAGACGGCGTACGTTTTGCCTGTCTCTTCACCCTTACGATACGCAGGACGCGGGTCCTGTGCCAGCACTTCACCAATAAATGTTTTTAGCAGCGGATAACGTTTTTCCAGCATCAGAAGTTGTTGCTCAACCTCAGGGGTGAAACTGACCGCCATTTCCGCGACTGGCGCATGCTGTGCATAGCTGGCGGTGGCATCGGGTAGTGCTTCAGCAAACGGCAGGTAGGGCTTGATATCGACCACCGGAGTTCCGTCGACCAGATCCAGACTGCCCAGTTGTAGGACAACGTTATCTTTCTGGCAGACAATGCCTTTTAGTTCGACCAGCGACATGCCGACAGGGTTAGGGCGAAAGGTCGAACGTGTGGCAAAGACGCCCATTCTGGCGTTGCCGCCAAGTCGAGGAGGGCGCACGGTTGGCCGCCATCCACCTTCCATTGTCTGGTGAAAAACAAAAATCACCCACAAATGGCTGAACGCTTCCAGGCCGCGAACGGCATCGGCCTGGTTATACGGTGCGAGCAAATGCAGTTCGCCGCTGGCACTTTCCACCAGACCAGGCTGGCGTGGAACGGCGAATTTTTCTTTATAGGGAGAGCGGATAACGCCTATTTGCTCGAACTGAAAGTGGCTCATTTCGTCGAAATATTCAGTGCAGAACCAATGCAAACCGCCTGACGGTAGCAACCCGGTGTTCCGCTGGTCACTTCGCAGCTGTGCAGCAATACCGCATTCGCTTTCATTTTAGAGGCATTTATCTGCATGCGTTTGCGTGCGGTTGGAATGCTTGGAGGAGAATCCTGGTTTGATGCCTGGCAGGATTCACCGCTGACTTCACCCAGATCGCGGAATGGTTTACCGACCAGATCTTCAGCGTTGGTGATAATTCTTACCGGTGTGGCACGCGGTGCTTTTGGTTTTTCTGGCTCCACTTTCGGCGGGGTCGTAGTGCTTTGAACGGGTTCAACAGGGGATCTGCTTAACATAGAACAGCCGCTCAACATGAGTGCTACTAAACAGATCGGTAAAGCACGCATAATATTTCCTCAATGAATGATCTAAACGTCAGATATTGAATCAGGTGCTTGCATAAATGACAAGACGGGCAAGCGCCCGTCCTGATGATATTACAGATTTTGGAAACAGCCTAAAATTACCAGCCCTTAACAGCGCCGCCATTGAAGACTTTGTTTGCCGCTTCGTAAACTTCGTCAGACTGATACGCCTCAACGAATTTCTTCACGTTCTCAGCATCTTTATTGTCTTCGCGAGTTACGATCAGGTTTACGTACGGGGAGTCTTTATCTTCAACAAAGATACCGTCTTTTGCCGGGGTCAGGCCGATCTGGCTGGCGTAGGTGGTATTGATAACCGCCAGCGCGATCTGTGCGTCGTCCAGTGAACGCGGCAGCTGTGGTGCTTCCAGCTCTACCAGTTTCAGGTTTTTCGGGTTTTCAACCACATCCAGCGCGGTTGGCAGCAGGCCAACGCCGTCTTTCAGTTTGATCAGGCCCACTTTCTGCAGCAGCAGCAGGGAACGACCGAGGTTAGTCGGGTCGTTTGGAATCGCTACCTGAGAACCGTCCTGCAGTTCATCCAGTGATTTGATTTTTTTGGAATAGCCAGCAATTGGGTAGACGAACGTATTGCCTGCAGCAACCAGTTTGTAACCGCGATCTTTGATCTGCTGATCCAGGTATGGTTTGTGCTGGAAGGCATTGGCATCGATATCGCCTTTGCTCAGCGCTTCGTTAGGCAGGACGTAATCGTTGAACGTGACCAGTTCAACGTCCAGACCGTATTTTTCTTTCGCCACTTTCTGTGCGACTTCGGCAACCTGCTGCTCTGCGCCAACAATAACGCCCACTTTGATGTGGTTTGGATCTTTTTCATCCTGACCGCAACCCACAAGTGCCAGAGAACCGATCAGGGCTCCAACTGCCGCAAAGGTTTTGAATTTGAACGCCATGCTTATTTCCTTTTCTTAATGAGTTTTTCTGTGTTGTGTGTAACGTTACTTGTGCGTGACCGCCCGGACGATGCGATCGCCGGATAACTGAATTAAATAAACCAGAACGACAAGTAATACCAGTACTGTATTCATCACGGTAGCGTTGTATCCAATGTAACCGTATTGATAGCCAATCTGCCCAAGACCGCCCGCACCGACGGCCCCGCCCATTGCTGAGTAACCGACCAGGGTAATCAGCGTGATCGTTGCCGCATTCACCAGGCCTGGCAACGCTTCTGGTAGTAACACTTTACGCACGATCTGTAACGGCGTAGCGCCCATCGCTCTTGAGGCTTCAATCAGCCCGGTCGGGATTTCCAGCAGCGCATTTTCTACCATTCGGGCAATAAACGGTGCGGCACCCACGGTCAGCGGGACGATAGCGGCCTGTAAACCGATCGAGGTGCCGACAATCATGCGGGTAAATGGAATCATCCATACCAGCAGTATAATGAATGGGATGGAGCGGAAAATATTGACCAGCGCTGACAGCGTACGATAGAGCTTCGCGTTCTCGATGATTTGCCCCGGACGCGTGACGTACAGCAGTACGCCGACGGGCAGGCCAATCACAAAGCCAAAAAAACCGGACACAAAGGTCATTGCCAGCGTTTCCCATACGCCGCGAACTAGCAGCCACATCATTGGCTCAGACATAACCCAGTACCTCTACTTTTACATGGTGTTCCTGCAGCCAGTTGATGGCCGCTTGTGTATCTTCTTGTGCGCCGTGCATTTCAGTCAGCATGATGCCGAACTTGACGCCACCGGCGTAATCCATCTGCGCACTGATAATGTTGTTGTTCACATTAAAGCGGCGAGCAATTTCGGAAAGCAGTGGGGCATCGACAGAGTGGCCGGTAAACTCCATACGCAGCATCGGGACGCTATCGGCTTCTGGTTCTGCTTTTAAGCGTTCCTGATAATCTTCTGGAATATCCAGATGCAGCGTGGATTGAATGAATTTCTGCGCCAGCGGCGTTTTCGGATGTGAAAACACTTCACTCACCGTGTCCTGCTCGATCAGTTCACCGTTACTGATAACCGCCACGCAGTCACAAATACGTTTTACGACGTCCATCTCATGGGTAATCAGCAGGATGGTTAACCCAAGACGGCGGTTAATGTCTTTCAGTAATTCCAGAATCGAACGGGTCGTTGCCGGATCGAGTGCGCTGGTGGCCTCATCGCACAGCAATACCTTCGGTTGGCTTGCCAGAGCACGGGCAATGGCGACACGCTGTTTCTGGCCGCCTGAAAGGTTGGCGGCATAGCTGTCGTGCTTATCGCCAAGGCCCACTAAATCCAGTAGCTCGGTAACGCGACGTTTGATCTCTTCTTTTGGGGTATTGTCCAGCTCCAGTGGAAGCGCGACGTTACCAAATACCGTGCGGGAAGACAGCAGGTTAAAGTGCTGGAAAATCATGCCGATTTGACGGCGAGCTTTGGTCAGCTCGGATTCAGAAAGCGTAGTGAGCTCCTGACCGCCGACCTGTACACTGCCCTCCGTTGGGCGTTCAAGTAAGTTAACGCAGCGGATGAGCGTACTTTTACCGGCACCTGAGGCGCCAATAACGCCATAAATCTGTCCGGCAGGAACATGCAGGCTGACATTGTTCAGTGCCTGAATGGTGCGCGTCCCCTGCTGGAACACTTTGGTGATATTCGAAAGTTTAATCATGGGTTATTTATTATCGTAATTAAGTTAGCCGTGGCATTTTCGTCTGTCTGGTACGGTCGACGTCGTTAATAAGATGGATGTTAAGGCATCCAGACGTCTAAATCAATCTGGCTTTGCACGATGAGCACTTTCTTGCCTGCCGAAACATGCGATACTAGAGCAACATGCCTTATTCAGGAGCTATAAAAGGTGGCAAAGTCTGTACCTGCAATTTTTCTCGACCGTGACGGCACCATTAATGTGGACCACGGTTACGTACATGAGATCGACGAGTTCGAGTTTATCGACGGCGTTATTGATGCCATGCGTGAACTTAAACAGATGGGCTATGCACTTATCGTCGTGACTAACCAGTCGGGTATTGCCCGCGGTAAATTTACTGAAGCGCAGTTTGAAACGCTGACGGAGTGGATGGACTGGTCGCTGGCCGATCGTGATGTTGATCTGGATGGCATCTACTATTGTCCTCACCACCCGCAGGGAACGGTAGAAGAGTACCGCCAGGTTTGCGACTGTCGTAAACCGCATCCAGGAATGCTTCTCTCTGCGCAAGAGTTCCTGCACATAGATATGGCGGCTTCCTATATGGTGGGCGACAAAATAGAAGATATGCAGGCAGCAGCCGCTGCTAACGTTGGGACCAAAGTATTGGTGCGCACGGGTAAGCCTGTCACGCCAGAAGCAGAAAATGCGGCTGATTTAGTGATAAATAGCCTGGCTGACCTGCCATTGGCGATAAAAAAGCAGCAAAAGTAAGCGTTATGGATAAAAGGTGAGCGGTTGAAACAAAAATGCATTTTTCCGCTTGTCTTCCTGAGTCGACTCCCTATAATGCGCCTCCATCG